>NZ_JAUSKL010000001.1 GCF_030646925.1 Candidatus Binatus sp.
GGCGATGGCGGAGGCGATCGGAAGAATCGCGGGCGAGTAGCCGTCCTCGGCGAAGTGATGCTCGGTGAGCCAGGCCTCGTCAAAACCGAGTTGCTCGGCGAGGCGGATTTGCGCGAGTTGCTCGGCGTAGAATTGCTGCCACGGCCGGCGCCACGCGGGCGGGTTGCGGAATGGGAAGAGCAGACCGATATTCAGATTCGCGCATAAGCTCATGGGGCCACGGTAGTACAGCATCGGGGTGTTTTGCCAACGGCGGGTGCGGTCGAGGGCGGCACGTGAAAGCGAAGGAATCGGAGAAGAGATCCGAAACCTCCCGCAGGTTTCGGGCTTCCCGTTGTGAAGAAGATGCGGGCTACGCCCTGTTAGTAAATGGAAGGCGGAAAAAGCCAGAGCGCGGTGATGGAATCGTCGAGGTTGCTGGAATGGGATGAAATTCAGAGTGGGAAGATGCGGGCTGCGCCCTGTTCGTAGATGGAAAGTGAAGAGAGGGAAAGAGGGGATGCAGAAAGAAGATCGGGATCCTTCGACTCCGCGATAGCGCGCGCGGCCGGGGACGATGATTACCTGCGGCTGTTGGCCGGAACCTCCAACCAGGTCGGCGATAGTTGAAGATGGTGAAATCCGGTGCGATGAAGCAGCCGGCGAACCAGCACCCTCACCTACCCGCCGCAAGGCGGCGGGCTCCCTCTCCCGTAACGTAACGGGCGAGGTATAGGAGGGCAGCCTCCGCTCAGGATGAGGTAAAGGAGCCGGAGCGGGGTCCGTGTCATCCCGACGAAGCCTTGCGACGAGGGAACCCGGATCCGGGATTTCTCGCTGCGCTCGAAATGACACGGAAGGTGTTCGATGAGACATCAGTTCGATCAGAGGTGGCGCCTTTGAATGGTGGAGCGCTACCGACATACCGTCATCCGAGCAAGAGGGCTGCCGAGTCGAAGGATCCCGAAGCCATGCCGGGCGAAGTAAAAGATCCGGGATTCTTCGGCTGCGCAGCCTTCGACTCGGTATTACCGATGGTGCAACCTCGAGTTCAGGGACGAAGCTCTGACGGGATCCCGGAAACCATCGTCAGACGCCGAAGAATTGCTTGATCGCAGCTATCGATTCAGGCTCGGTAAGCGACGGCGCATGACCGACGTTCGGCACTTCGATCGAAGTCGCGCGATTGTGCACCTTGCACATCCTCGACGCGGTGGCCGGTGCGAGGATGTCGCTCTCGGCGCCGCGGACAATCAGCATCGGGCAGGTGATACGCGCGAACGGTACCCATAAATCGAGGCGCTGCTGCGCGGTGCCGCCGCGGAGCGGGCGGCGGAGGTTGGGATCCATCTTCCACGCGAGGCCGCCGCCAGCGGTGGGCTTCACCGACCATTGCACCAAGTCGCGAACCGCGGCGAGCGGCATTTTCGCCATCGGCGGGTAGTTGTCGCGATAGTACTGAACGACTTCGTCGAGGTTGTCGAAGCGCTCCGGCGCGACGCCGACGTAGTTCGCGATCCGGGTCGCGCCCGCGATGTCGATATCCGGTCCGATGTCGTTCAGCACGACGCGTTCGGCGCGTTCAGGCCATCCGCCGGCGAACATCATGGCGATGACGCCGCCCATCGAGGTGCCGACCAGGTTCGCGCGCCCGATTCCGATTTCGTCGAGCATCGCGGCCAGGTCGGTCGCATAGTGCTGCGGCAAGTACTCGGTCGGGGGGCCCCATTCGCTGTCGCCGCGGCCGCGCACGTCGATCGATATCACGCGATATTTCGCCGCGAGATGCGGTGCGAGCGCGTCGAAGTTGTGCGCGTTGCCGCTCAGCCCGTGCAGGCAAACGATCCACGGCAGGTCGTCGGCGCCGCCGTAGTCGAGGTAATGAAGCCGCAGTCCGTTCGCGATCAGGAATTTGTCGGAGGCCATGGACACGCTCAGTCCTCGGGGGGCGCCTGCACCAGCGCATACAGTTTTTCCGGCACGATAATCAAGCGGCGGCCGTCGCGGACGATTACCTGCTCGCGTTCGAAGTCGTTAAGTTGCTCGGTGGTGCGCTGGCGCGAGGCGCCGACGAGATCGGCCAGGTCGGCATGTGTCAATTTGACCGTGAGCAGAGTGCCGCGCGAATCGCGCACGCCGAATTTCGTCGCCAAATCGAGCAGCGCGCCGGCCAGCCGCTCGCGGAGCCCGAGTCCGACGTGGTTTGCGTACCGAACCAACATCCCCCACCATCGTCCGACCGTTACGTCGAGGACCAAACTGAGGCGCTCGGCAGGGATTCCCAGCACGGTCTCGACGAAAATCTCGGGTTTGACCACCGCGACGGTGCAGTCGGTGAAGGCCTCGCATCGAAACGGCCGGGTGGTTGGCGGCAGCAGCGAGGAGAGGCCGAACACCTCGCCCGGTCCGACGAGTCCGACTAATACACGTTGATCACGATTCACATAGCATAGCTTTGCGACACCTGTGAGAAGTATGTAAACTCGGCTGGACGCTTCGCCTTGCTGGAAGATTGGGCCATCGCGCGGCACTTTCAGGGCCACCGCGTCAGTCGCGAGCCGCGCCGCCTGATCTGGCTTCATCCAGGCGAGCGATTTGAGCCGCGTGAGCGATTTTGGGTCCAGATGCGACTGACTGTGCACCGCCGATACCTAGCACATTTTGGTCAGAATGTCGCAAAGGTGACAGAAGTCGCGATTTCCGGGACGCGTTAATCAGTTCTTGTCGCAACTGCGACAAACGTTAATCAAACTAATATTGCTATAAGCTGGGTATTAGCAGAAACTGCATACCAACATGACAACAGACTCCTCATCGAAGGTGGAAGCAATGGCAAGCAAGACCCCAATCAGCAACAACGGGATCGCTCCGAACCCCAAACAGCCTCCCCTCTCGAGTGAAATCCTGAAGGTCGCCAAGGTGGCCCTGCTCGACCTGCCGACGGCCGCGCTGAAGCGGATTGTCGCGGGCGGCAGCGAGCGCGACCTCTATGAGGCCACTTGGGCGGCATACGACTCGGTAATCGGGCTGGTCAACGAAGCGACCAATCGAACTTACACGAATCAGAGCGTAGGCGAATTTGCCAGCCGTGTGATCGATTTCTCGCTCCAGTGGCAGCGCTTCAATGCGGCAGTGGCGGGCGCCTTCTTTGCGAATCTGTGGCCCGCGATCAATCTGCCGACGGCGACCGAGGTCGAGGGCATGCGGAGCGAACTTCGCTCGCTGCGCGCGGAACTGCGTGGTGCAATCGCGGAGCGCGAGTCGGCGTCGACGCGGCGCGAACGCGAAGCCCTTCCCGAAATGCGTGTCACCGAGCATCTGGTGGCGAAGCGGCCCGCGGCCGAGCGTCACTCGAATGTGTTTCAGGTAGCGGTGTGGTCGGGATGGCCCAATGCCGAGACCAAGGAGGTCATCCAGAATGGCCGCAATTAGCGAAGTCGCCTCGTT
>NZ_JAUSKL010000002.1 GCF_030646925.1 Candidatus Binatus sp.
ATCGTCCTCGTCGCTATCGCCCGGACGCCGCAGGCAACTCTCCGCCAGCCAGCGCATCGTAACGCCGTCGGACAACGCCACGCCGCCCGCATCGACCGCCCAGGTGCGGCTGTTAATCGTCGTTTGATTGAATATCCTGCCGCAGCTTCGGCAGGTAAACGCGAGCCGCGAGCCGCCGCCCGGCGAGATCGATTCGAGCGTCCGGACTTTCCAATCGTGCGTTCGCCACGGCGCCATCTTTCCGTCTGATTGCATTCCTTTCTCCTGGTCGCGTATCCCGCGTGTCCGATCGACCGCGCCGCGCTATGCCTGCGCGGCGCCGTTGCTGCCGGAACGCTTGATTGGAGCCCGGCGCTTGCGCTCCCCGCGATACTTGGTCCCCGCCGCTTCCTGCGGACGATACTGATCGACCTGCAGTTTGCGGCCTTCGAGTTCCGCGCCGCTGAAATACACCGCCGCATTGATCGCGTCATCGACATCGACCATCTCGACGAAGCCGAAACCGCGCGAGCGGCCGGTCGCACGGTCGGTGATTACCAGCGCGCCGCCGACTTTGCCGATTTTCGAAAAGAGCGCCCGCAGGTCATCGCGCGTAACTGATTCGGCGAGATTTCCGACATAAACTCTGGGCACTCTGGCCTCCTGCGAGGTAAGGATAAAGATTGCGAAGATTTGGCAGTCCTCAACATCGATCGAAGACACCAGGTTTTGGATGAACAGCCTTCGAGACTGAACCGATCCTTGAACTGAACCGATCCTTGAAATGAACCGATCCTTGAAATGAACTGAGCGGGCGCCAGCGCCCGCTCAGCCAGGATTATCTTACCAACGGCTCCCGCCGCGATCTCCGCCGCCACCGCCGCCGCCGCCGCGACGATTACCTCCGCCGCCGCCGAAGCTCGATTCGCGGGGCTTCGCCTCGCTAACCTTGATGTTCCTGCCTTTGAGGTCTGTGTCGTTCAACGTCTGGATCGCCTTGGACGCCTCTTCCGCAGTCGCCATTTCGACGAAGCCGAAGCCCTTCGATTGGCCGGAAAATTTGTCGGTGATTACCGCGACGCTTTGAACCTGGCCTGCTTGCGAAAACAGTTCTTCCAGGTCCGTGTTGGAAACCGAGTAGGCCAGATTGCCTACATACAACTTGCTGGGCATGTTTGCCCTCCGTGAGTGATTGCCAGGAAGCTCTCGAACAGAAAACCCGGGCTCATTCCCGAGTTTAGATGAAAGGAACGTATCCGAGCGTTAGAGCATCGACTTTACGCCAATCGCCGCGCGAAAGATAGAGGGGTCGGATTTCGGCGCTCAATGCCGACGGTGGTTCGATATCCGCGCTTCGTAAGGCGCGTCGGTGCTTGTCCCGGCCTGCGCATCGCGCCCGCGGCGTATCAATTCGCGCTCGGCCAGCAATTGCCCGACGAATAGCACTTGCCATTCCTCGAACGGCATCTTCGATCATTCGATGCGTCGCTAAGCCGCCGATCGCAACGCTATGGCAAGTAACTTTCTCTACACAGTATTTCATTCGCTAACGTAAAAAATGCGTAATCCGGCTGCTGAAACTCAAATAGTTAGTAGGCGAAACACACTATCCATGCGGCATAGCTATTGCTGGCTTAGTTACGACGAAACTTTCAAAGAGTAAATACTACAAAGGCTTGTAATTATGGATAGTCAGAGAAGCAGCCGAAGGGGTTTCGCCGGGATGGATCAGGGCAAACAGCGCGAGATTGCCAGCAAGGGAGGGCAGGCCGCCCACAAAAAAGGAACCGCGCATGAGTTTACCAGCGACGAAGCGCGCGCCGCTGGCCGCAAGGGCGGCGAGACTGTCAGCGCCAACCGCGTTCACATGTCGGCGATCGGCCGCAAGGGCGGCGAAAGCTCTCACACTGGTCAAAAGTCCGCTCAAAACAAGGTAGCGCCTGATTCTCAGCGGGTGGAGTCCGATACTCAGAACGGCGATCAACCCTCGGATGCCGGCTCGTACCGAAGCGAATAGCCAGTGGCGCTTTCGATACCACGATCGATCGCCCCAATGAGTATCCCGCAAATAGTCAGTTGGTACTCACTTTAGACAAGCCATACATCGATCGAGTCTATTGAATCCCCAAGTTTTTACCGAATTCAGGAATGATGACTTCCGTCTGGAGCCTCGAAGCCGCGCGCTATTACCGACGATCGCGGATGGTACGGGCATTGCTCGATAACTGAGAAATTCGCGCCTGCCGCGCCGTAACCGCTACCCTCCCGTGGCGCTGAGTTCGACCCTGTGAATCTCTTGCCATCGAGATCAGCGCCGCGTTCATTCAAGAGCCGTTACCATGCGAAACTGCGCCTTAAGGCGTTTGCCAACCATTAACGCGCCATGGCTGCAATAAGACAATAGGATTGACTAGTTCATCCCTAAAGCCCAGTATCTCGCTTGATGAAGGTGGGGTCGAGTGGCCGACGCATCCTGGTTGTCGAGGATGACGCCGACGCGCGTGAAGCCTTGGTCGATATCCTGGAAGTCAGCGGCTACGAGGTGGTTCCAGCCGAAAATGGAAAAAAAGCACTCGAGTATCTGAAAGCTTCGTCTCCCCCGTCGCTCATCATCCGCGACCTCCTGATGCCCGAAATGGACGGCTGGGAGTTCCGCGCGCGGCAAAGGGAAAACCCCGAACTTGCCCGCGTCCCGGTCGTGGTCGTGACCGCGTTTAGCAGCGCCAATGTCGATGCGAATGACATCCTGATAAAACCAATTGATGTCGATCGATTGCTGTTGCTGGTCAAGCAATACGTCGATCAGGAGCCTGCTCAATGACGGATCCCGACGCGCCGAAGCCGGGGCGCCAGGTCGAAATCGAAACCCTGGAGCAGAATGAGGCCGCGGCGATGTTCGCCGCCGACATCGCGGGCTCGAAAATTTCTGCTCGATCTGATCCGGCATGGCCGGCTGCGACTAGGCTCGCCCCGCGGCTGCGATCGTCCGCAGCTCTGCCAGCGGCAGCACGATCGTGAAGGTAGCGCCGCGGCCCTTGCCCTCGCTGAAAGCGGTGATCGTGCCGTCATGCAATTCGATCACGTGCTTCACGATCGATAGTCCAAGACCCAGTCCGCCGCCCCCGCCGCCGGTACTCGGCCGCGCCTGGGTAAAGCGCTGAAAGACCTGCGGCAAAAATTCCCGATCGATCCCTTCGCCATCGTCGCTGATACTCAACCGCGCGCCACGCTCGATCCGATCGAGCTTTGCGTCGATGTGTCCGCCTCTCGGCGTGAACTTGATCGCGTTCTCGATCGCATTGGCGACGCTCTCCGCGAGGCGCGCGGCGTCGCCATAGATCATTGTCGGTTCGCTGCGCAGATGCGCCCGCAGTGCGACTCCCTTGGCGTCCGCCGCCGGCTTCATCACTTCCAGCGCCGAATTGATCACCGCGATCAGATCGATCAACTCCGGATTCATCCGGAACTGGCCGGTCGAGACCCGCGTCGAATCCACCAGGCTCTCGACCATGCCGGCCAGGGTGCGCGCCGCTCGTTCGATCCGCTCGACCGCGGCCCCAATTCGCTCGGCATCCTGCGCGCGCAGGCGAATTCTCGCCGACAACGCGATCGAGTTGATCGGATTGCGCAGCTCGTGGGTGATCATCGAAAGAAATCGATCCTTGGCCTCGTTCGCACGTTCCGCAGATTCTTTCTCGCGCCGCAAATCCATTTGCGCCTGCCTTGAGCGAGCTCACGATCAGCGCGATCCCGATCGACGCGAGCGTCGAGACGATCAGACCCACCATCTCGTCCAGCCTGAAGTCGGCAAACGTGTGCACCGGACCCAGGTAGATGAAGCCGGTCGCGATCTGGACCGCCGCGGTGGTGACCAGTCCGGGTAAGAGGCCGAGCAACCGTGCGCTGAGCGCGATCGCGAAGTTGTTCAGCAGGTACGGCAGGCTCCGCTTCAGTACCGGGTTCAGCACCACGCGAAGTCCGATCGTGGCCGCGGCGATCAGCAACGCCATCGCATAGCGAAACAGTGTCGGTCGCGCCGCGAATCCTTCCCTTACTTGTGCTTCCGATTCGTTATTGATCGCGGCGCTCAAGCGGTCTCCCGCTTGCAGCGATCGGGCGAGCCGAATCGCGCCGCAAGTCACTGACGAGATGAATCTCGTTTCTTGATTTTGGGGCGACCGAGATCCCGATTGGGGAAAACCTTTCCTTACTTCCCACTACTAACAGGCCGAAGGCCGCATCCTATCGTCCCAGGAAGCCTGAAACCCGTGAGGGGTTTCGGATTCTTTTTCCGACTCTTCTTCCTCCGCGCTCAGTTGGGCATCCAGGTGAGCGCGCGGATCTCGCCGAACTCGCGGTCGACCTTGCGCCACGAATCGCCGGCGTCGGTCGATAGATAGACGTAGCCGTGCAAGCTGTTCGCGACGACCACGTCGGGATTCGCCGGATGCGTGCCGAACCAGTAGATCACCGAATTTGGTTCCACCGGCAGCTTGCACCGCTCCCAACTTGCGCCACCGTCGCGCGAGCGCTGAATCGCTCCGCGCTTGCCCGGAATAAAGTCGCCATTGCCGACAAAGATCGTGTCCGGATCGCCCGGCCGGAGCGCGACGCCGCGGCAATACGAAATCTGATCGCGCTCCGCAAACCGCGGGAAGCCGTGCAACGACCAACTCGCGCCCTCGTCGAGACTGCTCCAGAGTCCGTCCGGCGTGGTCACCAGCAGTTTCCCCGGATGTCCCTCGGCGACCGCCAGTCCGTGCACGTCGAGGTTCAACACCTTGTCGCCCATCACGCGATGAGCCCATGTGGCGCCATCATCGCGGCTGCAATATACGCCGTCGATCTCGACGCCGACCCAGATCGTTTTCTTGTCGCGCGGATCGACCAGGATATTCGTAACTTTGGGCGCTCCGGCGAGGCATCGCTCGGCCATCGGGATCGCGAGCGTCTCCCAGGTCTTGCCACGATCCGACGATCGAAAAACGCCGGGCTGCTTGGTGCCGATAAACATCGTGTCGGGATCGCCCGGATGAAACGCGACCGACCAGATCTGCTTGCCGTAAGCCGGCGATTCGACCAGGTCCCAGTTCGCGCCGTTGTCTTCGCTGCGATACAGCCCGGCTTCCGAGCCCGCCAGCACGTGATGCGAGTTGTGCGGCGACACCGCGAGCGATCGAATCTGAATCTCGCCCGGCTCGGCCTCGAACGGCAGCTTCATCCGGCTGCGGCGCCAATGCTCGCCGCTATCGGAACTGAACCATACGCCCGCGCCCACGGTACCGACGCAAATCGTGAAATCCTGACTCATGTGCGTTGCCTCGCGACGGCGAAAATTGTTTTCGACCGAGACTACTTCGACCATTAACGACGCCGCATTGGAATTGTCAAACCCCGCGATCGGCCCGCGATTTCTTTGGTTATTGCAAAACGAATTTCTCTGCGCGCAATCCCATTTTTAGCGTCCATGCGGTGTCGCTCATCGCGGGCGACTTGACTATTTGTAGGATTTATATACATTTCGCTTTTATGAGCCCATCCGGAGTGCGAAAGATGACGAAGAATCAACGCTTGGCGAATTGGCGTTCACGCTCTCCACGGCTGGGCAGCATCTTTAGCCGCGTTCGGTTGCCACTTACAGCGCATCTACAACAGAAGAGGAACTCATATGAACCTCGGCCGGTCACTTCGACTTGGATTTTTCCTCCGGGAATCTTCCGGCCCAAGCATCTTCACGCAGTCGCTGATACTAGTCCTGTTGGTGACATTCACAGCGAGCAGGCCGGCGTCGGCCGGCGACGCGCCGCGGCGGTACGCCTCGAAAACTGGCGGTGCTCCTGTCGGCCGTCCTACTTCCGGTGGCGCGACGTCCGGCGCCTTCGGCAAGAAGGTGTACGCTGACGTCCCGCCATACCTCGTAGCCTCCTATTTTCCCGGAAAGGTCGGTCAATACGCCCCCGACATCGGTGCAATTCCGGCCACGGATTTGACCGCCCAACTGAAGAGTATGGCTGC
>NZ_JAUSKL010000003.1 GCF_030646925.1 Candidatus Binatus sp.
GGCAGTGAGACACATCGGGGATGGCGGCCGGGGCACTTGGCTCCGTTTCTAACCGGCTGCGACACGAGAACGGAGACACGCACGTAGTGGTCTGCGACGACGTGTTCTCGGACGCGGGTTCAACTCCCGCCGCCTCCACCATTTTTATTGTTAGTAAAAACAGCAATATACAGCGGTCAGCGGAACTGCTGTACTCCTTTTGTCCCCTCGGCGTATACTGCTGTCGTGCTGACCATCTACCGGAGGCACCAGCCGCCCTGTCGCTACACCTCTCGACGATTTCGAAAGTGTAAGTGTCCAATTTGGGTGCAGGGATCACTTCGTGGCGAGTACATTCGCCAAAGCCTAGATCTCCGTTCCTGGGAAGCTGCCTCGGACTTAGTTCGAGGCTGGGAGGCCTCGGGCGTATTGGGCGTCGTGAAGCCCGAAGTCCCAACCGTGAAGGAGGCCGTCGGCAAGTTTCTTCACGACCTCGAACACGGACAGCAGCGCAAGGCGGCTACTCTTCAGAAACACAAGAACCTGTTGGAAAAGAGGTTGCTACCCTGGTGCGTTGAGAAGGGGTTTCGTCTTCTGAAACAGCTCGACACAGACGCCTTGCGCGAATTTCGTTCGGGCTGGCCAGATTCTCCGATCACGGCGCAGAAAAATCTTGAGCGTCTCCGCGCTTTCTTTTGGTTTAGTCACAGTGCCGGATGGGTCAAGAGCAACCCCGCCACAGCTGTAAAAGCCCCCAAGGCCGGCAAGCCATCTGAGCGGGTCAAGGTGTTCACCGAAGATCAAATCCAGAGAGTCCTCAAGGCGTGTGCTCAGTATCCCGCGCGCAATGCATACGGACACGACAACCCGGCACGCGTGCTCGCGTTCGTCCTGCCCTTGAGGTACTCCGGACTTCGAATTGGCGATTGCGTAGGACTGAAAAAGGAAAACTTGGAGAACGATCGACTGTTCCTCCGGACTCAGAAGTCTGGGGAGTCAGTATATGTTCCGCTTCCCAAAGTTACCGTCGCGGCTCTGAAGAAGATTGAAAATGGTGGCGAGCATTTCTTCTGGACGGGCAATGGCCTCAGAAAATCAGCCGTTGCCGACTGGCAACGCTCTCTTCGTCGGGTCTTCGAGGACGCAAAGATAACGGGCAACGCACACATGTTTCGTCACACATTTGCGACCGACCTTTTGGCGCGAGGAGTCCCTATTGAAGACGTCGCGATTCTTCTTGGACACGCAACCCCGATAATTACGGCGAAGTACTATTCACATTTCGTGAAGGAACGCCGAGAGCGTCTCGAAGATCGCGTCAGAGCGCTCTGGGTCTAGCGTTGGGGCCGAAAAAAAAGAAGGCTATGGACGCTGCCGCCCACAGCCATCATCATCTAGGGTTTAGTCATTCGCTGATGAACCCGAGACGCAACCGACGCCGGAATCCTGAGCGTGCGGTACACGCGTCGGCCCGGCTGTTGGCGAAAGAACACGACGACTCCTGGCTCTCGAAGCATCAGACGACGAACGAAGTCTTCACTCATCGCCCACACTTCGGCAAGTTCCTCCACCGTGAAATGCCGCTCAAACGCGACTGTGTGATCCGCCATTTCTCTGGCTCACTCGGTCATCGAGTGCAAGCGCCTGTCACCAGGCACCTGCCAGATGGCGTCGAACACCCTGCGCCGGATTGCCGGCAGATACTCCGTCTCTGACGCAAACAGGAACATTCGCAAGCCCCGCTCATTGACCGCGTGGCATGCTTGCGTCAGATTCCTGGCCCGCTCGGCGCTCGTCGTCACGGTGACGACGAGGCAGTTTTTGGCTCCGACTCGCGATTCCTGTTGGCCCGACCGCCAGAAATGGAAGTAGCCGCGAAGCTTCGTGACAAACCGCGGCACGTCCATCGTGCCGCGATCGGCCTCGAAGAAGCCGTGAACGGCTTCGCCCGTGTTCAGCAGTCTCAGGATGAAGAACGCGTCCGGCGCTATCGGAATGCGCTCGCGCCGATCGCCGGCCTCGACCCAGACGGTGTCTCGAATGGCACCGTCTGGCAACCAGCGTTCAAGCCGAATCTTTCCGTTGGCCTCGCCGGCATAGCGCAACGCGGTCTGAAAACGGCTGATCATGAGGCCGTGCTCGAGGTAATGGGTCCGGAGTTGGCGATTCTTCTCGCTCCAGTCGGCGATGGGCTTTTGTCCCGTCTCTTGCGCAATCAGTTCGGCGCCACGTTGCCCGAGCGCGTAGACCATCGGCGCGTTGCCGATTTGACGCTGAGAGCGCGGACGATCAAGGTAGCCGTGGTGGAACAGTCGCTGAAGCCGTCGGAGAATCGCTTGGTCAGAGCCGCCACTCAAGAGTTGGATGTCGGCTGATGAAATGACGCGGTACTGAGACGCCAGGCGGACGATCTCCCGGTCGCGATCCTGCATTTGAAATGACGGTTTCCCGAATCGATGGCGCACGTACCGAGGCAAGCGCGTTGATTCTTGGGTGTCCATGCTCACTCCCTGAAGCTTCGAATCGGCTCGCGGAGCCTTGGGTCTGTTGCGCCGGCGGTCAGCGCCGCCACTTTGCGCTGCCGCTCTTCGCTTTCCGCTTCGACGGCGGCGACGGGCTGGGTATAGCGGCAGGCTTCGAGCGCCCGCGTGACAAAGCGGTCGCTTGCGCCGGCGTTCCGCTCTACTTCGACATCGGGTGTCCTCACATGAATAACCGGCCCGTTGTAGATACGGACAAGCGCTTCTCGCTTGGCTAAGCCGTGGACGCGCGCGGTACGCTCCTCCCACTGTTCTTCGACCGAAGCAAACTGGCGTCCCGTTTCCTCTTGGAATTCCTCGTATCGAGTTATCGGGACGAGGCTGCGCGAGCCCCCTGACGAATGCGAGCGCTGCAAGGCTCTCGACCCACTCGAAGATTGACTGCTGCTTGCGCTCATGCCCTGCGCCGTTGTCCGAGCGACAACATCGTCCTCGTCGTGCTGTCCATCCCGATTATTGTCATCAATCTCGTAGGCTGTGCTCTCACTCTGCTGCGTATTGGTGCTCGATGACTCACCCCACGAAAAACCATTCGCCTCTCCCTCACTGTCGGTCCACGACTCAGACTCCACCTCGAACACATCGGCCACCGGTCGAAATCTCGTCCCATGCGCGACGTGCTTGACCTCGTCGCCGCGCACTGCGCCGGTGAACAACTCACGAGCCATGCGCTCTGCTTCAAGGCGCTCGAGTCCGCCGAAGACGACGCGGCACTTCGCGTTCGTAAGGATCGCCGAAAGGACTTCCGAATCTTCACGTTCGAGCTGTCGGAGACGCTGGTGTGCGAGTACAAAGTGAACTCCATACTTCCTCAGTTCGTCCATGGAGTTGGCTAGGTCAGCGCTCGCGAACTGGCCGCATTCGTCGACAATCACGAAGTGATCGCGGCGTCTCGCGGGGTTGCGCATCTTGGCGGCGTGATAGATCGAATTGAGGAGTAGGGATCCAAGTAGTCGCTGCGTCTCGGGTGACGATGACATGCCGCCGAGGTTGACCAAGAAGTGTTGACCGGTGTCCATCACCTGGCGCAGGTTCAGCACGCGGTTTGTCTGTCCAAGCATCCGTTGAATACGAACGCTTTGCAGAAAGCGACGGATTCGATTCCTGGAGCTCTCCACAACTGCCAGCCGGTCAGCGCGCGAGAGCTTTTCGAACTCTAGCCAGTCCTGCCGAACGAACGGATCGCTTACCCGCTCTCGCAATGCGGTCCGAAACTCTCCATGGTCGACATTTAAGAATTCATAGCTTTCAAGCAGGGTCAGGCCGCTTTCCGCAAGCATCCTGAACATGCCCCGCAGAATTCCTTCGAGCCGCGGCGTCTCGTCGAAGCTCGCAGAGCCCCACGCTTTGAGGCACGCATCGAGCACGAGGCTGGCAGCCTCACTTGGATCGTCAACTGCGCGCAACGGATTGAATCCAACGCTGTAGCGGTCGTCGCTAGGATCAAGCAGAACAATGCGTCCTGGGTGCACCGCCGAACGGCGCAGGGCGGAAACCGCATAGGCAAAAAGATCGCCGTGGGGATCAAGCAGGCTGAACGACTGGTGGTGTGTGATGAGCTGGTCGATCAGATTGCGGAGCCAGAAGCTTTTCCCGTACCCGGACGCGCCAACGACGTGGACGGACGTCTCCATGAGGACGTCAAGGGGCAGGTACACAGCATCTCGCGTGGTCATGTCTTGACCGATGGTCAGTTCGCGATTCAGGTACGCGCGAACGTTTCGGTGCGTAGCTGCGTTCATGGTTCGTCCTCCCCGTCCACGTCGGCCAGGAATTGGCGAATACGTTTTGGAAGGGCATTCTCTGGTAAGCGATAGCTCTCAAGGAGAGCTCGAAGCTCGTGAGCCTTCTGGCCGTCGTCGATGTCCTCATCGATGATGTCCGCGACCTCCGACCTGAAATCGGCGAGCGCGGCACGCTGAGCCGCTGCCCGCGCTTGCAACTCCTCGCGGTGTTCGCCAACGACCTGCTGACTTCGAGAGACCGCTTCAGGCGGCGCTTCGAGGAGCTTCTGGCGGCGAGACGTTTCGATGGCCTTTAGGGTGCCAAGACGCGTGCTCGCGAGCGCCAGCTTTTCAGCAATTTGTTCCCTGAGGGTGAGTTCGTTCAAGAACGCTTCGAGTTGCCCACTGCGTAGGTCGGTGACTGACTGGAACAACGCCGTCATGTCTGCGACCATGTCTTTTCGCACCCGAAGGAGCGCTTGAGCGTTCCCCGCTGCGGCGAGCTTCTGCGCCATCTGGGCGCCGCGAACGTCAAACTCTGTCAGCCATTCCCAGAACGACCGCCTGCGGTCCTCGAATGGCGAAAACGCCTCTTCAACCAGCTGCTGAATGTCAGGCGTGACGATTCGGTCTGGAAGCTCGTTCATCCACGACGGTTCCGCGACCGCGAGCGATGTAGGCTCGGGAGCTTGGTACAACTCCAACGACTCTTGGTTGTCGTCGTTGTCTGCGCTGTCTTCTACACACTCCAAGCCATCGGCCCGGATGATGTCGCCGTACTCCGTGTCCATCAACCAGTCGTAGATCGGAGTCGGAATCTCCGCGCCGTCCTTGTAGTCGCTATAGGCAAGATGGGGAACGACGCGCCACTCGTGGCATTGATAACAGCGCTGTCTCCAAGGTTCGTTAGGGATCAGGGAATGGATGGACACTGATTGTTCCCCGCAGTCCCGGCAGAACAAATTGACCGCCTCTTGTTCGAGACGGCGGCATCGAGCACAAAGTAGTTGCTCGTCGGTACCGCGCGCAGTTCGAGATCGTTCAGCGGCTACCGGTGTGAGGTATACCTCGCAGGTGAAACATTTGTACACCTCGGCGTCTATCGGCTGAATGTGTTGCGCCGGAAGGAAGCGGGTCATTTGCCACCGCCTTTCGGCATCGACGCAAGGTCGGCGGCTCGGGTGATGTGCAATTCGCGCAACCACTCGCAGGCCTCCGACTCGGCTCCGCGGAAGAGAGCCCATCGGAGCGCAGCAAGCTCACGTGTCGCTTGCGTTTGCAGAAACTGGGTGCGCCAAGGCGTGTCGTGAACTATCGCGAGGGCTTCGACGATGCGATCCGAAGCGATCGGCTGATTGTCGGGCGTGGTCGCGTGCGAGTGTGGCGATAGCGCTTCGCTCTGGTACGAATCGGTCGAATGTGCTACGGTCGAAGAAACAGCAGTCATGCGGCGGGCACTGTGCGGATTCTCTTTGCGAATCTTCGCACTGTCCGCCGTGTGGCGATCTGACGTCATGGCTTACTCCATGCGTCGGAGCTCTCTCGGTGACTAGACCGAGTTAGCAGCTGCAAGCGGCGCCGTCGAGGGCAACCTCGCCGGCGTTTTTTATTTCGACCGCCCACCGCGCGCTCAACTCCAACGCGACGCTTATTTTCAAAACTCAGTTGTTCGATTCGCGCAGCTTGGCTTCGAGCTGCTGCGCAAGTCGATTCGCGCTCAACTCCAACGCGAGCGCGCGTGCCTTCGCCTCGCGCAGAATTCGCGCGTGCGTTGAAGTGTTCGCGACCAAAATGCACCACTTTTGGTGCAACTTCGGTGTGCGGAGACACCCCTATTCAATTGGCTTGTGTTAAGAGGCTTATTTACTGAGAGGTTGGTTTCCCAACGTCAGCGCCAGATATTATTCGGGGTGGCAAGCCCGCGATAAGGCGCGGTATCTGAACAGTCCAGGTACCGTGGCGCCCCCTCTCCGAGGCGCATGATGAGGCCAGAAGGCCTGAGGCAGTGCTCCCGAAGGAGCTTAGTTAGCGGCCCTAAAGGGCCTAAATAAAATCTGGTCGCTCCGAGCCGATGGGGGGCTCTGCTAACGCCAGAAGGCAGGCGTCCTGAATCGCCTTT
>NZ_JAUSKL010000004.1 GCF_030646925.1 Candidatus Binatus sp.
TAATCGACCAGCCCGAAAGCGAGCAGTACCAGTCCGAGAATTCCGTACAGCGCCGACGATCTCCGCATCCAGATTTCCCGCTAACGCCAGCGCGCCGACTCGACCGAGCGTTGGGTCAAGAACAGCGCGACGAAGATGAGACTTACGAAGTAGACGATATCGCGCGTATCGATAATGCCGGTGACCATCTGCGAGAAATGCTCGGGCAGCGACATGTATCGAAGCAGGCCAAGGAACTGGGTGCCGCCGGCCTGGGCCGGCCATGAGATCACGAACAGCAAGAGCAACGCGCCGAAGCAGCTAATCGCCGCGATAATTTGATTTTGCGTCAGCGAGCTGGTGAAGAGTCCGATCGAGACGAACGAGACCGCGAGAAACGCGAGGCCGAGATAGCCGGAGAACATCACGCCGATCTCGGGATTGCCGAACATCACGAGGATCAGCGGAAAAATTCCCGCGAGCGCAATCATGATCAGCATGAAGGCGGCCGCCGCGATGAATTTGCCGGCGACGATCTCGCCGGTGCGAATCGGCGCAGTCAGCAGCAATTCGTACGTGCCGGTGCGCTTTTCCTCGGCAAAGCTGCGCATCGTGATGGCCGGCACCAGGATGACGAGCACGACCGCGAGGTTATGCAGCATCGGCTCGATCACGCGCTCGTTCAGATTGAGGCGCGAGAGCACGGCCGGATTCTGCATCGCGGAGTACGCCGTCAGCATCACCTCGAAGTACCTGAGCAGGGCGAAGAAAAAGAATCCGCCGAGCAGCAGGAACACCGTCATCACGACGTAGGCGACCGGCTGTACGAAATAGCCCGCGAGCTCCTTGCCCGCGATTGTGAGCGAATTTTTCATGAGCGCGATCCGGCGCGATCAGGCATGGCCGGCGCCAACCTCCTCCAGCGTCTCCTCCGCAGTCGAGCCGTCTTCGTGGCGCTCCTTGGTGATCGCTTTGAGGAAGATTTCCTCGAGCGAAGTCCCGGCGGGCAACTGTTTCAAAAATTCCTGCAGCACCACGTGGCCGTCAGCGATGATCACAACTTTGTCACAAATCTGCGAGACCTCGGGCAGGATATGCGTCGAGAGCACGACCGTGCGATCGCTCGACAAATTACGAATCAGCGTCCGAATCTCGTGAATCTGGCGCGGATCGAGACCGATCGTCGGTTCGTCGAGCACCAGCACCGGCGGATCGTGGATGAGCGCCTGTGCGAGGCCAACGCGCTGCCGATAGCCCTTCGAGAGCTGGCCGCAGATGCGATGCGACATGTCGGTCAGGCCGCATACTTCGAGCACGTGCTCGAGCGCGGACTCGACCCTCGCCTTGGGCACGCCGCGCAATTTCGCGACGAAGCGAAGATATGATTCGACCCGCATATCGGGGTAAAGCGGCGGATTTTCCGGCAGATAGCCAATTTTGCGGCGCGCCTCAAGCGACTGCGAGAAAATATCCAGGCCATCGATCAGCACGGTGCCCGCCGTCGCCGGCATAAAGCCGGTTATGATGCGCATCGTGGTGGTTTTGCCGGCGCCGTTGGGGCCGAGAAAGCCCAGGATCGAGCCGCTTTCCGCCTTGAATGATACGTCTTTTACCGCGACAAAATCGCCGTAAACTTTGGTTAGATTCTTAACCTCGATCATTCAGCTTGCCCGATACCCGCCCAACGCGCGATGCGTCGGCATCTTTCAGATTTTAATGACGTAGATGACTGCCCGTTGATTCAAATGCGCACAAGGCAACCGTCTAATTAAACTCCGCGAGTGGCACTGTCAATACGGCGTCTCGCGAAAGTAGTGTCCTAATTTGAGATTTGTAAGGCGGTGAGCCTAGGTGCGAGCCATACCGCCACATCAACAGCGTTTTTTACTAGGCTAGAGTCGTTCTCAACGACCGCGAGGCAGAACTCTTCAACTTCGTCATCCGTGGCACGTACGCCTAGCTCTAACGCCCGAAGAACTTCCATGCCCGCTGCCCACCCCACCCGCTTATTTCCATCAACGAAACAGTGGTTTTTTATCAGGTAATAAAGCAGGCAACCGGCGAAACATAAGCCTTGAACCGCATCCATATTTTCCGAGTACAGTTCTGCGCTCCACGCGGCCCCGAGGCTTCGTTCCACACATCCTTCCTTTGTCGCTTTGGTTGCGTCGCCGCCAAAACGCGCGATGCAGTCGCTATGGATTTGGCGTATGGTTTGTAGGGAAATCAGGTGCGCCCAAGGGTCGGCATTCACTGAGCGAGCCTCTTCAGGACGGTCTGCCAGCGGTCATATATCGCTGATTCGCGGGTAGAAGGTGTCGCCGCTGTCTTTGTATCTCGAAGTATGAGCAGGCGGTGCGCATTGTCCTGAAAGACGCCAAGTGCGGTCACTTCGGACTCGCGCAGACGGAGGGCCGCATCAACTTGCTCGGCAGTAGCTGCGAAAGTGATGCTTCCCGTTTCGGTCTTTATTCGGACCTCTGGCCTTCCCGGCGCAAATCCGACACCGATAACGTTTCCGGAATATTGAACGAGATACGGCGCTTCCATTGGCAACTCAGGAAGGACAGCTTCGCCAAATGACACCTCCTGCAAAACCGTTCCATTGAGGTGAAGAGAATACGTCTGTCGCGTGATTCCCTTTGGCAAAGCCTGCAAATATCGACGCACGCTGGCATTCTTCGCTACGCCTCGGCCTTCAGAGTCCAAGGCATCGAGAAGTTGCGTGCCAGCACTCTGCGCGAAGTCCAATAGTGGAAAGGTGCTGCCAAGTGGAGTCGAAAATGTAATTACGCTGTCAAATCCAGCGGAACCCTTCACGAGCTCGGCTATCTCAATATCTAGTTGGCGAGCAGCGTTCGCGAATCGACCTCCTCTGGCCTGTCTCTCCTCGAACACGTCGCCGACAAGATTGGTTGCGATCCGCCGCAGGCTGGCAAGCAGCAGCGGCAGCGACTCGCCAAACGCACTAAGACTCAGCCGGTTTTCAGCCAAACCGGGTGCGGTGCCGTCCCACTTAATTTTTAGCTCCACGGCCACAGCAGCTAGCCTAGTAGATGAACTTAATCAAGACCAGCGCCGATATTCGCCACCGCTAGTCGATCAACTGAATCAACCAGTTCTCCGAGCGACCAGGAATGGTCGATAACACCAGCCGCCATCGCTGCTTCATTCGCAAAGTTCGACGCACGCACACGGAATTGTAATGCGCTGCGACGTTTTGGTTTTGAGAACCGTATCGGATACTTTCCTTTGGATGGCCGCCGAGCGCAGAGAATTGATCCTGGTCGATGGCTCCGGGTACATCTTCCGGGCTTTTTTTGCATTGCCGCAGATGAATACCTCGCGGGGGATGCCGACCAACGCGGTCTTCGGTTTCATCCGGATGTTGCTCAAATTGCTGAAAGACGCGCGCCCGACTCATCTCGCGATCGTCTTCGATTCGCCAAAAAAAACCTTTCGCGACGACATGTTCGAGGACTACAAAAAAAATCGGGTCGAGACGCCGAACGATTTGCTGGTGCAGATTCCGTACATCTATCGAGCGGTCGAGGCTTTTCGAATCAAGAGTATCGTGCGCGACGGGGTCGAGGCCGACGACGTGATCGGCACGCTGGCGGGGCGGGCGGCGCGCAAGCAGTTCAACGTCACGCTGATCACGGCCGACAAGGACTTCATGCAGTTGGTGGCGCCGCACGTCACTATTTGGGAGACGATGCGCGACAAGCGGATTGGCGTGCGCGAAGTGCGCGATCGCTTCGGGGTAGAGCCGCTGGCGCTGGTCGATATCCAGGCGTTGACCGGCGACACGATCGACAATATTAAGGGCGTGCCCGGCGTCGGCGAGAAGACGGCGTCGGCGCTGGTGCAGAAATTCGGCTCGATCGCCGGCATCTACGAGAATCTCGATCGAATCGAGGAGAGCGGAATTCGCGGTGCGAAGAAGGTCGCGGCGCTGTTAGCGGAGCATCGCGCGACCGTCGATCTGGCGCGGCGCCTGGTGCGAATCGATACCGAAGTTCCGCTCGACGACGACCCGGAAGATTTCGCGTGGGCGGGCGTCGATGAAGCTGCGGCGGCGGAACTGCTCCGCGAGCTGGAGTTCAATTCTCTGCTGCGTGAGATTTCGCCGTCGCAGACAGAACTTCCGGGGTTTGCGAAGGCGGAAACCAAATCGGTCGCGGCCGGCGATCTCGACGAGGTGCTCGCGACGCTCAAAGCCGCGCCGCGCATCGCGATCGATCTAGGCACAGACAGCAACGGGCTGCCGCGCCTCGAACTTCTTGCTGGCGGGCAGATCTACGCGCTCGAGGGCGAGCGGATCGCGGCTGTCGCGCCGATCCTCGCGTCCGAGACGCCGCCGAAATCGGTGTACGATCTGAAAACGCAGATGCGCGCGCTCGCGAAGCTTGGAAGCGAGCTCAAAGGCGCCGATTTCGACGCGCTGCTGGCCGGCTTCCTGGTAAATTCGGGCAAGGCGGAGCCGACGCTCACCAATCTCTATCACGAATATCTCGCGCCGCTCGGCGGACGCGCCGCGCCCGGCACCAACGTCGAACTAATCAGCAATCTGCGCGAGGCGTTGCTCCCACGGCTCGAGAGCGACGGCCTGATGCCGATGTTCGTCGAGATCGAGATGCCGATAGCCGAAATTTTGGCGAAGATGGAGACCGACGGGATCGCGGTCGATCCGGAGGCGCTGCAGACGATCTCGCGCGAGTTCGCGACCCAACTCGAACGACTCGAGCGCGAGTGCTATCAACTCGCGGGCCGCGAATTTAATCTCAATTCTCCGATTCAACTGCGCGATGTCCTGTTCACCGAACTGAAACTGTCGCCGAAGGGACTCAAGAAAAGCAAGAGCGGGTTTTCGACCGACGCCGACACGCTCGAGAAGCTCGCCGCGATTCATCCGATGCCGCGCAAGCTGATCGAGTACCGCACCATCTCGAAACTCAAATCCACGTACGCCGACGCGCTGTCCGAACTGGTCGATACGAAAACTGGGCGCATCCATACGACGTTTCATCAGGCGCTGACCGCGACCGGACGCGTCAGTTCGAGCGATCCGAATCTGCAGAATATCCCGACCCGGAGCGAAGAAGGGCGGCGGATTCGGCGCGCGTTCATCCCCAAGCGGGGCAGCGTATTCGTCTCCGCCGACTATTCGCAGATCGATCTGCGCGTGCTGGCGCATCTGACCGGCGACAAGACGCTGGTCGATGCGTTCAACAGCGGCGAAGATATCCACATGCGAACCGCGACCGAAGTGCTCGGCGTGACGCCCGACAAGGTCGATGCGGAAGCGCGGCGCCTCGCGAAAGTGATAAACTTCGGCATCATCTACGGGATGGGGCCGCAGCGGCTGGCCGGCGAACTCGGGATTTCGCTGAGCGAGGCGTCGGATTACATCAAGCGCTATTTCGAGCGGCTGCCGGGTGTGCGCGCATGGCTCGATGAGACCGTCCGTAACGCGCGCGAGACCGGCTACGTCACCACGATGTATGGCCGGCGGCGCTATTTGCCCGAGCTGAATGCCGGGCCGGGCGGCGCGCGGGCGCAGGCCGAGCGAATCGCGATCAACACGCCGATCCAGGGGACGGCGGCCGACCTGATCAAGCTGGCAATGATCAAGCTTCACAAAGAACTGCTGCATCGCAAGCTGGATGCGCGGATGATTCTGCAGGTGCACGACGAATTGCTGCTGGAGGTGGACGAAAAGGCTCGCGAGGAGGCGGGCGAGCTGGCAAAACGCCGGATGGAGGACGTCGCGGAACTCAAAATTCCCCTCAAAGTGGACCTGAAATGGGGTCCGAACTGGGCCGAAATGCGCGGCTGGGCATAATGCCGCTGAATTTCGCCGCCTCACACTGCGTCTATTGAATTGAGAACACCGGGCCGCCAGGACGGCGACGAAGCCGAACTTATCGATCGGGCCAGAAACGGCGATTCCGAGGCGTTTGGCGTATTGGTCGAAAGGTATCAGCGCCGGGTGGTTGGGGTGGCCCTGGCGGTGGTGAAGAACCAGGATGATGCAATCGAGCTGGCCCAGGAAACGTTCGTACGGGCATTCGAGAATCTCAAGAACTTTGAATCAAGGTCCAGCTTTTCGACGTGGCTTTATCGGATTGCGGCGAACCTCTCGATTGATTTCTGGCGCCGCGAAGGACGGCATGTGATTCTTCGCGGCGAGGATGCGCAAAACGAGATAGATCGCCTGCCAAGTTTGCAAGGAGATAGCTTCAAGGCCGTCAGCCGCAGCGAGTTATCCGAGCGCTTGAAGAAGGCGCTCGAGCAGTTGACGCCGGAACATCGTGCAGTGATACTTCTACGCGAAGTCGAAGGATTGTCATACGACGAAATTAGCGAAACCTTGCAGTGTCCGCGCGGTACCGTCATGAGCAGGTTGCACTACGCTCGCAATCACCTGCGCGCAATCCTTCAGGACTTGTCCTTGAACTGAGCGAAATATGGCTGAATGTAGTGAAATAAGCCTTCTGCTCGGCGCCTTCGAGGACGGCGAACTCGAACCCAATGAAATGCAGGACGTCGCGTACCATCTCGCGCGATGCGAGCGGTGCACCGGGACGCTCGGCGACTTTACGACGATCGCTCGCGGGCTCCGCGATATTGCGCCGGAGCCGATGCTCGGCGGATTCGCCGCCGCGGTCGTCGCGCGAATCGACGCGTTGCCGCAACCGCCGTGGGCCCGGATTTCGAGATTCTTCGGCGGCAAGGATAGAATCCTCAGTGCCGGGTTCGCGTGGGGCACCGCGGCTGCGGCCGTCGCTGCGATCACGATGGTGCTGACTACGCCTTACGCGCGGCGTTATGCGGCCGAGCGCCCGCGACCGGCAGCTTCCGCCGTGAGCCACGAGATCGCCAAGGTCGAGCAAGACGCGGCATCGATGGCCGAGCAGATCGACGCGCGCGGGGAATCGCGGGCGGTTATCTCCCGTCTCGAAGCTGAGATACCGTCGGTCGCGGTGTGGAGCGAGCCCCGGTCAGATACCACGGTAATCTGGTTACCGGATCAGCCCTAAGGCCCGTGATGACTGGACGGCTGGGTAGTTTTGCAATCGTCGCCCTGACCCTCGCGCTGACGCCGCCAAGCGTCATGTGGGCAGGCTCGCCGCCGCGCCAGATCAATATCCGTGTCGATTCGGTGCTCGCCGCCGATACGCACGAGGGTGTCGATCCGCATCTGGCGTTGCTGAAGCACAAGCTCGAGGGACTTTTCAGCTACTCGACGTACAGCCTCGTCAGCCATCAGGATGGCGTCACAGAAACCGGCAAAATGATCGCGTTCGAACTGCCCGGCGGCAAGATCCTGCATATCCAGCCGCGCGCCGTCGATGGCGACATGATCGCGATGGAGATCGTGCTGTTCGACGGCACCCGGCCGATGATGACGACCGATCTGAAGCTGAAGGACAACGGCACGCTGATCGTCGGCGGACCGCGCTACGAGCAGGGGATGCTGATCATCTCGATCGGCGCGAGCACCGGCGCGCATGCAATCCCAGGGCATCAGATCGGAATTCCCGCCGAAGCCACCACCCGCTAGCGCACACTCTCACAACGGATCGAAATAGGGCGCGATGCGACCCTCGAAGTGAAACTCGCGGGCGAGCGCGATCCATTTGCGATCGACGCCGTGGAGCGGCTCGGGCAATCGATCGAGCGGGAAAAATGCCGCGGCGAGAGTCTCGAGCGGATGCGTCGTGAGCGTGCCGCCGAGGATTCGGCAGTAGAACAGAATCGAGTAGATGTGGCGGCCGGCGGCGCCGCGTTTGCGGCTGTCGATTACGGCGAGCAATCGCTCGGGCTCGACGATAAGTCCGGTCTCTTCCCGCGCTTCCTTGGCGGCATTTTCGGCGGGTGAGATGCCCACGTCGCAAAAGCCGGTCGGGTACCACCATTTGCCGGTCGGGCGCTGGATCATGAGAATTTCGTCGCGCTCGTTAAACGCAATCACGCCGCATCCGACGGCCGCGGTGACGTAGCCTTCGTAGCCGGAGATCACCTGATTGCGCCATCCGTGGCGAAGGAGTTCCGCTTCATCATCGCCGGCGCCGCCGATGACGGCATGCATCCGGGCGGCTTCCTTGAGCAGGGCGTCGTAGCGCTCGGAATCGAAGCCGTCGGGCTTGAAGGCGAGTCCGGTGCGCGCGATGGCGGCGATCTTTTCGACGAAGTGGGCGAGTTCGAGCAGCAGTTCTGAATCGGGCATCGCGCAATAGTCCTTTGTCGATGGCGTCGGGCGAACTGTATCATGGGCGCGCCGCGCGATGCGCCGATAGCGGTGATTGCTGCTGGCGCTCTTTGATTCCTCGACCGCTAGTCGGTCATCTCGCGTGAACGTTTCGTGTCATCCCGAGCGAGCGAAGCGACGAGGCGTGAAACCCGGATCCGGGATTTCTCGCTGCGCTCGAAATGACACGGAGGTGATCAGGTATCGGCGGCAGGTCGGAGGCCGTGCATTGACTGGCGGAGCGGCGGCACCCTCGTTCCGTCATCTTGAGCGGAGGCTGCCGGAGTCGAAAGATCCCGGACTTTTTCACTAGCGGGAGATCCGGCACCCTAACCTACCCGCCGCAGGAGCGGCGGGCCTCCTTGTATGTTGCCGAAGAGTGGGAAAGTGGTCTAGTCACGAGCTAGCGAAAATTCGTGGGCTCTCGGCATGCGCTTGAGCGACTGGCGATAGTGACTATCGATGAAGCTGATATTCAGCCGCAAGGGATTCGACGCGAAGTACGGCGGATGCGCGAGCCCGATCCTCGAGGATGGCTCATTATGTTCATTGCCGATCCCGGACCCAAATGCGCCGACGCGATTTCGCGACATCCAGCTCAAGGGTGCGTCGATCGCGCCGATGGTCGAGGCGCTGACGCGCGCAAGGATCACAGCGTCGGACGGCGCGCATCTCGATCCTGATTTGCGCGGGGAATCGATCGTGCGCGCGCCGGGATGGCGGCCAATCTTCGGACAGGCGGATGCGGCCGCGAGTCATCTGGCGAATAACGGGGTTGGTGCGGGCGATCTGTTTTTGTTCTTCGGATGGTTTCGACAAACGACCGGCGCCGGCTGCGCCATTTCGTTTGTGCCGGGTGCGCCGAATCTGCACGTGATCTTCGGCTGGATGGAAGTAGGGGCGGTTCATCCGATGAGTGATCGACTGATCGAGGCGATGCCGTGGGCGCGGATGCATCCGCATTTTGTGGAGCGCGAGCGTTATCGCAACAACACGGTTTACGTCGCGAGTGAGCGACTCGATTCGCTCGGCCTTGCGAGCGCGGGTGCTGGAGCATTCGATTGTATTCGGCCGGAGCTGATTCTTACGCAACTCGAGCCGTACCTCGGCAGATCGACGTGGCGGATGCCTGCGTGCTTCGAGCCGCGCGGACGCACTCTACTCACGCGGCATCAGGCTGGGCGATGGTCCTCGAATGGCGCGACTGTTCAATTGCGCTCGGTGCCGATCGGGCAGGAGTTTGTGCTGGATATCGGCGAGTATCCCGACGTGAAGTCTTGGGCGTGCAACCTGTTCACTTCCTTCACTTCGAAACAGTCGTAAATCAAAATCGAGACGCTGCAAACTGACAGAGTCAATGCGCTAGCTCTCTTGATTCCGCATGGCCGCTCCCAGAGCCATCGTCCGGGTTTCCAAGTTTGCGCGAA
Source organism: Candidatus Binatus sp. (assembly GCF_030646925.1). Classification (NCBI taxonomy): domain Bacteria; phylum Candidatus Binatota; class Binatia (SeqCode); order Binatales (SeqCode); family Binataceae (SeqCode); genus Binatus (SeqCode); species Binatus sp. (SeqCode). Next base: position 9,661 of record NZ_JAUSKL010000004.1, read on the forward strand.
ACATTGAGCCAATCGCGTGTCGTTCGCCTTCGGGCAAAATTTCCTTTTCGATCCAAGCGCATAACTGAAAGTTTTTTCATGCGCTTGTCACTATCGCCAAAAATGTTTAGCAAAGATCTAGTGATCGCGGCGAAAAATTCATGAGTCGACTAACCCGTTGAGTTCACAGGCAATTTCGGGGCCTCCTGGGCATCATGTGGACAGAACCAAGTGTTTTCGCAACGGAAACAGAATCGGTCCGGTCAAATCCTCCACAACTTTATGCACGTCGAAGATCGTCGAATCCACAACTCCTACCGTTACTGATAAAATCCTTAACAGACTTAGAATCACGACGAGTCACGGCATCTGCAGGAGGAGCTTTAGTCGGGACCATCGCTACAGTGGTTAGTTTGTAGAGACGCGGAAAACACCGCGCCCAAGGCGACCTTTGCGGGGTTGCAGCCTCGGGCGACGGATAACGAGGGGCGGGAGGAAGAGTCGTGAAACAATCCAAACCTTACCCGACGTGGCTACACTCAATAGCGCGTCGGCAACGCGGGCGCAAACCCGAAGGATCAAAAGATCGGATCAAGGAAGCGAGGGAGTGGCTTTCGCTGGCGATTCAGGTCTTCAAAATCGTCTGGGAACTGCTTCGACATCATTAGTTCCGTCGCATTGCTGTAGCGACTAGACCGACAAGCAAGTCACTTTGAGCGGCGGCGCTCGTCGTCTTTTCTGATCAGGCTGGCGATAATGGCGGTGAGTTCGGCGACGTCCACCGGCTTGATCACGTGCGCCTGGTAGCCGGCCTCGAGGATGTCGATCTTGTCGTCGATGCGGCCGTAAGCGGTCAGCGCCAGTCCGGGAATATCGCCGAGCGGGTTCGGTTTCTGTCGAATCTTGCGGATTAGCATCAAGCCGTCGGCGCCGGGCATCCCGATGTCCGAGATGATGACGTCGGGTTTGGTGCCGATCGGGCAGGAGTTTGTGCTGGATATCGGGAAGTATCCCGCAGTGAAGGAGTGGCTTCGCAGCTTGTTAAGCGGCGAAGCAATCGTAGATACGAAACCTCATCGATCGAACGCGACGCCATAGTTGCCGAATTGTCGCGAGCGCTGCCCTGGTAGGTGCCGTTGGGGCCGTAATACTGAGTAGTATCACTGGACTGTCTTGTGGTCCGAGCGCTCGCGATGGACGCAAGGCCGAGGAAAATCGCGATCAGAGCGAACCGCCGCATCATCATTGAGACAATGCAGACATCCGGTGGATCTTTGCAAATCGAACTTTGCGGTAGAATCGTGCGCTAGATGTGGGTCAGGCCCAGCACTTCGCGGAAGTGATCGATCGAGAGCCGCAAGCCGTCCTTCAGAGGAATTCTGGGCACCCAGTTGAGCACTTTGCGCGCGAGATCGATGTTCGGTTTGCGCCGCACGGGATCGTCGGGGCGGGCCGGCTTGATGATCACCTTCGACGAACTGCCGGATAGCTCGATGGCGAGGCTCGCGAGTTCATCAATGGTGAATTCGTCGGGATTGCCGATGTTGACCGGGCCGATGTGAGCTTCCTGGTTCATCATGCGGACGATCGCGTCGATAATGTCGTCCACGTAAGCGAACGAGCGAGTCTGCTTGCCGTCGCCGTAGATTTCGAGGTCCTCGCCGCGGAGCGCGGCGACGCAGAAGTTCGACACCACGCGGCCGTCGTTGATGGCCATCCGCGGGCCGTAAGTGTTGAAGATGCGGACGATGCGGATATCGACGTTGTTCTGCCGGTGATAGTCCATCATGAGGCATTCGGCGACGCGTTTGCCCTCGTCGTAGCATGAGCGCACGCCAATCGGGTTCACGTTGCCCCAATACTTTTCGGTCTGCGGATGCTCTTCGGGATCGCCGTAAACCTCGCTGGTCGAAGTGAGCAGGATGCGGGCGCGGACGCGTTTGGCAAGGCCCAGCATGTTGATGGTGCCCATCACACTGGTCTTGATGGTTTTGACGGGGTTGTACTGGTAGTGCACCGGCGAAGCGGGGCAGGCGAGATTAAAGATGCGATCTACTTCGAGCAGGATCGGCTCGACAATATCGTGGCGGATAAATTCGAAATTGCGTTGATCGAACAGGTGCTCGATGTTGGCGCGCTTGCCGCTGAAGTAGTTGTCCATGCAGATGACTTCATGGCCATCTTTCAGCAGGCGTTCGCAGAGGTGAGAGCCAAGGAATCCGGCGCCGCCGGTTACCAGAGTGCGCACAATTGATTACCTCGGATAGCGAAATTCATTAGCGGCGATTTTCCCGCACGATCGAGAGAACGGTTTCGATAACGTAGTTCACATCCTCGTCGCTCATCGCGTAGTAGATCGGCAACGAGAAACAGCGGCTGAAGACATCTTCGGCGACCGGAAAATCGCCGTTACGATAGCCGTAGGAGCGCTGATAATAGTGCATCGTGTGGAGCGGGATGCAGTGCACGGAGCATCCGACGCCGCGCTCGCGCAAAATTTCGACGAACTGGTTGCGGCCGATGCGGAGCCGCTCGGGCCGCAAGCGGAGCACGTACAGATGCCAGGCGTGCTCGATGCCGGGTTCTGAGTAGGGCGCCTGGAGACTCTCGTCGGCGCGAAACGCGTCGCTATACGCGCGCGCGATCTCAGTGCGGCGGCGCATAAATTCGTCCGAGCGCTTGAGCTGCGCGACGCCGATCGCGGCGTGCACGTCGGAGAGATTGTACTTGAATCCGAGGTCGTGGATTTCGTAGTACCACGATCCGCTTTGGTCGTAGCGCTTCCACGCGTCCTTGTTCATCCCGTGAAGGCTCGCGACTGCGATCTTCTCGGCGAGCGCGTCATCCTCGGTGGTGATCATCCCGCCCTCGGCGGTGGTAAAATTCTTGGTGGCGTAAAAACTGAAGCAAGTGAGGTCGCCGATCGCGCCGACCTTGGCCATCCCGCGGCCATCCATGTGGCGCGCGGAGCCGGCGGCATGGGCGGCATCCTCGACGATCTTGAGATCGTAGTCGCGGGCAATCTTGAGAATGCGATCCATGTCGCAAGTTTGTCCGGCGAAATGGACCGGCAGCAGCGCGCGGACTTTCTTGTTGGCGCCGCTTTCGAGTGCTTCCTCGATGCGGGCCGGATTGATGTTGAACGTGCCGGGATCGATATCGACGAAGACCGGACGCGCGCCGAGATAGCCGAGTATTTCGGCGGTGGCGGTGAAGGTGAAAGGGGTGGTGATGACTTCGTCGCCGGGGCCGATACCGAGCGCCCAAAGAGCAAGATGCAGCGCGCCGGTGCAATGCGCGACCGCGAGCGCGTGCTTCGCGCCGACGTACTCGGCGAATTCTTTTTCGAAGCGCTTGGCCTTGGGGCCGGTGGTAATCCAGCCGGAGCGCAGGGTGTCGAGAACTTCACGCTCCTCTTCGGGGCCAATCGAGGGGCGGTGAAAAGCTACTTGTCGCATTATGGAGAGTTGGGTGGAGTCGGCTTGGTGTTTGACGCTTCAGTCGCGGGTTAGTCTTTGGATTAGTCTTGGGGCTAATCTTGCGGTACTCGCCGTAGTATAAGGGATAGCTCAAAACGGGAGCAAGGCGGGGTTTGATGAGGCATGCACGATGGTTGGCGATCGCGCTGATCGCAGGCTGGTATGCGTTCGCGCTCGCATTGTTGTATCCGCTGGCCGACGCGCCTGTGGCGGATAGCTGGCTCTTCGCCGCGGCGGTGCGGCGATTCATGCATACCGGCGAGGTGCGATTCGCGGGCTTCACGCAGGTGATGCCGGTCGCGCAGGTAATCTATGGCGCGGCGTGGGCGCGCGGCTTCGGGGCCAATCCGATCTCGCTGGAAATGTCCACGGTGATGCTCGCGATTCTATGCGGCGTCGCATTTCATGCGTTGTTGCTCCGATGCGGTGCGCGTCCATGGCAGGCGCTGGCGGCAACTGGTTTGCTCATCTGCAACCCGTGTTTCACGTTTCTCAGTTTTTCGTTCATGACCGAGATTCCGTTTCTGTTGTTGCTGATCGGCGCATACCTGGCGTTTGCGAAAGCCGAGGGGGCGCATCGCACGGCGTGGCTCTGGCTCGCGGCGCTGCTGATCGTGATCGATTTCATGATTCGGCCGTTCGGCGCGATGGCGATTCTCGGATGCGTGGGCGCGATCCTGCTTTATCGCTACAGCGCCTATGGGTGGAATTTTGGCGACGTTAACGACACGGATGATCGACCGAGTCTTGCAGGGATTCTGGCGCCGTTCGTGGTAGCGTTTGCAGGCTGCGCTTTCATTTGGATTTGGCTGACTGTGCTGGGACCGAAACCGTGGAACCTGCAGCGCCACGAGAATCACTTCCGGTATCTGCTTTTGGTGTCAATCTCGAATTATCTGCGCGCAGGCGTTCTTGGACCGGCGCTGTATCTCGGTACGGTGCTCGCACCGATGTCGTTGTTACAACTTGCGAACGCACGATGGCGGCGAGTCGTGCTGATTGCGTCGTCGATTTTCGTGGCCTCGATGGTGCTGATGCATCTGGATCACAGCCTGCCGGAATACAGTTGCTTCGGCGGCTGGAGCAATGCGCTGACACTACGCGGGCTGTCCAACCGTTTTTTCTGGGAGAGCTACTGGCAATACGGGTTCATAGCTTTCGCAAGTCTTGGTGCCGGAGGGCTGATTCTTGCCTGCGTCCAGGTCGCGATGAAACTGCCGCGGGCGGCGCTCGCGATGGTAATCGGCGCGGCGATCTACTGGGCGGCGACGGTTCCGCTGTGGTTCTACAATGATCGCTACTACCTGGTGCTTGTGCCCGCGGGTGCGATCATGCTCGGGTTGGCGCCGCTGCCGCGTAGTCGGCTGATTGCGGGCGCCGGGTTCGCGATGATATTGGCGATGGGAATGATGTCGCTCGGCGGTACATTTGCGTACCAGCGCGGGCTCGGTGCGGTGCTCGCGGCGCGCGATGCGCTGGAGCGGCAGGGAGTCCCGCGGTCATCGATCGACGCGGGCTATGCGCTGAACGGCCAGGATCTCTATCGCTATCCGAAACATGGGATCGAGACGATGAAGTTCGAGGCGGGTATCCCGATGATCACATCGAAGCAGATCGCGGATTACACGATCGCGAGCGGGCCGATCGAGGGGACGCGGGCAGTGCGCGAGTTCACGTGGCCGGGACCATTCGGAATGGGCCAGCGCAAGATATTCGTGCTGAAACGAATCGACAAGATGCCCGCCGCTCCAAATCACGTGGGTAGCGACTAGCTCGAGATGCGTTAGCCGGCGGAGCCGGGGACAGTGCCGGGCGCCGGACCGGGCATGATGTAGGTCGGCACGCCGGACTTCTGCTCGATCGCTTTTTCGAGCTTCTGCATATCGACCTGATCCTCGATGCCGAGCCGCTCGACTTCCTTTTGCGCGTGCGCCCAGATGCCGGCGTAGCGACCGTACAGATCCTCGTGCACCTCGACGTAGAGCGCGTCGCCGCGCCATCCGAATTTCACCGGCTGATAGACGAACTGGCCCGGCGTGCCGATTTTCACCTTGTTGAACAGGCGCTGGATGTCTTCGGGGTAGAGCCGAACGCATCCGTGGCTGACTTCCATCCCGACGCCCCACGGGACGTTGGTGCCGTGCAGGGCGTAGGAGGGCAGCGTCAATTCGATGCGATAGCGGCCTAGCGGATTGTCGGGATCGGTACCGGAGACGACGTGTTCCGCTTCGCCGTCGCGCTCGAGATGTTCCTTGTAGATATTTTCGGGCACCACCCAAGTCGGGTTGCGGGTCTTGCCGCGCACGGTGAAGGCGCCGATCGGGGTTTTCCAATCGTAGCGGCCGAGCCCGACCGGGAAGGTGTAGACGACGGTCGGCACGATCGCGCCACCTGCGTGTTTCTTGCCCGCGACGTATGCGACGGGTGCGATGCCCTCGACATACGCGGCCGGCGTGACGCCCGTCTTGCGCTTCTTGTGGCGGACGCCGCCGGTCGGCGAGGGATAGTAGTAGTACACGCGCATCTCGGGGATGTTCAGCACGATTCCGACATGCGGCGTATCGGGCAGGATATGTTCGTCGGGCAGGACGATCTGGCGGCCGGCGGGCGGCGCCCACCAATCGATCTTGTCGTTGGCGTTCGAGATTTCCCGCGCGGTGACGCCGAACCATCGCCCGACATCGAGCAGCGTGTCGCCCTTCAAAAGCTGGTAAGTGATCAGATTACCGATGATGTTGTCTTTGCCGTGCGGCAGCGGATAGGCGTAGAGCGGTCGATGCTCGAATTCGTCCTCGGTCCATCCAGCGAGAGCGGGCGGAATCGCGACCAGCGCGACGAGCAGAGTGATCGAGAGCAATCTGATGGCGGACTTGATCAACTGCTGCAGCACGAGACTGCCGGGTTTTGCATTATCGAGCAGGTGATTTGCTAATTCGGCCAACGACATCCGCGCATCCCCCTCCGCCAAATCGATCATAACTGCCGCATCAATCGTCAATCAACCGCAGGTTGGCGAACTTGAGCACCAGCAATTTGACGCCGGCACGATCGAAATTGATCCAGACCTTGGCGACGGCGCCGCGGCCTTCGCGCTTGCGGATTACGCCGCGGCCGAAAGTCGGATGAATGACGCCGACGCCGACCGCGAGTCCGTCGGCATTGGCGGCGGGGCCGGGTTCAGGCATCTGGCTGTCGGTATAATCGACGTACGGCTCGCGCGAGAGCGGGCGAATCGGGCCGGCGCCGCGCTCGGGCTTGATGCGATTGATCAGCGAGCGATCGACTTCGCGCAAAAATCGCGATTCGCGCGATTCCTGGCGCACGCCGTAAATCTCGCGCGAGAGCGTGTTGGTCAGGTAGAGCAGTTTGCGCGCGCGGGTCATCCCGACGTAGCAGAGGCGGCGCTCCTCTTCGACTTCCTCGCCGCTGTCCTGCGAGCGGCTGTGCGGAAAGAGGCCTTCCTCCATGCCGGCGATGAAGACGACGGGATATTCGAGGCCCTTCGAGGTGTGGAGCGTCATCAGGGCGACGCGGCCGCCGGCGACGTCGAGTTGATCGGCGTCGCTGACAAGCGCGACGCGTTCGAGGAATTCGCCGAGGCCGCCGCCGCTCCGCTCGGCGTCGAAGGCGCCGGCCGCGGTGAGCATCTCGGCGAGATTTTGCTTGCGCGCGGGCGCGTCGGGCAGATTGTCGAGGTACGCCTCGAAGCCGCTGTGCGCGACGACCTGCTCGACGATCGCGCGAACGCTCAAATCGGACACGCGCGCCATCAGATCGCGCATCCAGGTGTAGAGGTTGCTCGCCTGCTTGGCGATTCGAAGCGCGACTTTGGAGTTGGTTTCGAGCCGGCCCATCGCTTCAAACGCGGTGATGCCTTCGTGCGCGGCGACTTCGGTCATCACTTCGATCGTTTTGGCGCCGATACCGCGGGTCGGCACGCCGACCATCCGCTCGAGTGCGGTCGCGTCGGCGGGGTTGGCAATCACGCGCAGATAGCTCAGCAGGTCCTTGACGTCGCGCTGTTCGTAGAAGCGAACGCCGCCAACGACGAAATAAGGGATGCGGCGGCGGACGAGCGCTTCCTCGAGCACGCGCGACTGGGCATTGACGCGGTAGAAGATCACGACGTCGGCGGGGCGCGAGCCGTTATTCGCGGTGAGGAGGCCAATCTCGCGCGCGATGAAATCCGCTTCGTCGCGTTCGTTGACTCCGGTGAAATACGTGACTGGCTCGCCGGTATCGTTCTCGGTCCAGAGATTTTTTATTTTGCGCTCGGTGTTATTGCGGATGACGGCGCCGGCAGTCGCGAGAATATTTTTGGTCGAGCGGTAATTTTGTTCGAGCTTGAAAATTTTCGCAGCCGGGTAGTCGCGCTCGAAATCGAGGATGTTGCGGATGTCTGCGCCGCGCCATCGATAGATGGACTGGTCTTCATCGCCGACCACGCACAGATTTCCGGTTTTAGCCGCGAGCGCTTTCACGATTAAATACTGGACGCGGTTGGTGTCCTGGTATTCATCGACCAGCAGATGGGCGGCGCGCCGATGCCATCGCTCGAGAACTTCGGGGAACTGCTCGAACAGCAGCCAGGTCTGGAGTTGCAGGTCGCTGAAGTCCATCGAATTTATCGAGCGGAGCCGCGCCTGGTAGAGCTGGTAGATGCGCGCGATCGATGCCTCGCGGCCGCCTTCGGTCTGCGCGAGCATCTCTTCGGGCGTGACAGCTTCGTTCTTGGCCTGCTCGATTCGCGAGCGGACGAGTTCAGGCGGCGGCGAATCGGCCAGCGCGGCATCCTCGAGCACGCGGCGCAGAGTGGTCATCGAATCTGTTTCGTCGAGGATCGAGAAGTTGCGATCGAAGCCGAGCGCGTGACCCTCCTGGCGCAGGATGCGCGCGCAGGCCGAATGAAACGTGCTGACCCACGGGAGTCGCGCCGCGTCGCCGACAATCGCAGCGATCCGCTCGCGCATCTCGTTGGCGGCCTTGTTGGTGAAGGTGACGGCGAGCACTTCGGCGGAAACGGCGGCGCGCTCGGCGAGCAGATGTGCGATACGATAGGTCAGCACGCGGGTCTTGCCGCTGCCGGCGCCGGCGAGAATCAGGATCGGGCCGCCGCCCGCGAGGACGGCATCGCGCTGTTCGGGATTCAGATCGTCGAGTTTCACGGATAACATGGGCGGTGCGAAGTTTCGAAGCCGCCGGGGGAGTGTTCAGGATACCGGCTTCGACGCGCGCCGAAAAGACGTCGCGGAAAAAGATCGGGATTTTTTGGTGGCGACCTACGAACCGTACGACAAATTTTATCGCAAGGCGAAGGCGATGGGATTGCCGTCGCGCGCCGCGTTCAAGATCGAGGAGATCATCGCGCGGCATCGGATGGCGCCAAAGGGCGCGCGGATCGTGGATTTAGGATGCGCGCCGGGCGGATGGCTCGCGATACTGGCGCGCGCGGTGGGCACGGGCGGGCGCGTAGTCGGCGTCGATCTGGCGCCGTGCCGCAACGTGTCGGCGGGCGCGATCGCGATCGTGGGCGACATCCTGAATGAATCGATCGCGGCGCGCGTCGCGAACGAGTTGGGCGGCGGCGCGGACCTCGTCACAAGCGATCTGGCGCCCAAGCTGACGGGAATCGCGGCGAGAGATCAGGCGCGATCGCGCGAACTGATCGACGCGGCGATCGAGTTTACGGCGCGCGTGCTGAAGCCGGGCGGCGCGATGGTCGCGAAGATGTTCATGGGCGAAGAATTCAAGGAAGTGATCGCGGAATTCAAGCAGCGATTTGGCGAGGTCGAGGTAATGCGGACCAAGGCGAGCCGTCCCGGGTCGTCGGAGCTATACGTGATCGCGCGAAATTTTAAGCGGCGCTAGGCGCGGAAAATCGGCGGGACTGGTGCGGCTGAAGAGTGCGGCAGTCCAAAGCGCTCCGGTCGTCGCGAATTTATCCTCGCGATTGATTTCGGGGCGCCCCAGACTGCCGCTAAGCGATCCGCCGCTTACGGAGTCAGGTACTGCAGGATGCGGTGATTCTCGCCATCGACGATGTACAGATTCTTGCTCGCGTCGGTCGCGACTCCGTCGGGCACGCACATCGTGTTGGGGCTCGGCGTGAAGATGCAAAAGCCCTGGTTAAAGAGACCGCCCTGGCCAAAGGACTTGTCAGCGATGGTGTCGCCGGGAGTGTTGTACTTGAGCCCGCGATTGTTCGACTTATCCACGATATACACGTTGCCCGAGCTGTCCACTGCGACGTTTTGCGGCTCCTTGAGGCTCTTGGCGCTGATACCGCCGTTGTTGCCGGTATTGGTGGTGAAGACGTTCAATTGGCCGAAGACCCTGTCTGCACTGACACCGCTTACGATCGGCGTGAAGTATTCGAGCGCCCGATTGTTCCCATTGTCCGCCACGTACAAGTTGTTGGAACCGTCAACCGCGACGCCCCACGGATTGCACAGAGTGATCGATGACGGACCTGCTCCCCGGTTACACAGGGTGGATACAAAATTGGCCTGCCCGAAAACCCGGTCGGCGGTGGTATTGGTGGTCAGAGGCGTGTTGTATTCGAGCATACGATCGTTCGCGCTGTCCGAGATATAGACGTTGCCGCCGGAGTCGACAGCGACTCCAAGCGGAATGCAAAGGCTGTTGGCAGTAACTCCACCGTTGTTGCATGTACCGGTAGTGAAGCTGCCTAACTGGCCGAAGACCTTGTCGGCCGAGACGCCGCTAACGAATGGGGTGTTGAACTCGAGCACCCGGTTGTTGCTGCTATCGACCACGTACAGGTTGCCGGCCGAGTCAACCGCGACAGCGATCGGAAGGTTCAGGGTAGTTGGCTTGATTCCGCCATTATTGGGAGTTCTTACCAGACCGTTCGGTTGTCCGAACACCAGGTTAGCCGCCGCATGGGTAGTGAATGCGGAGATGTTGTTCCAGGCCAGCACTCGGTTGTTACCGTAGTCCGCGACGTACACACGGTTGGGGACGACCGTCTTATCGATCGCGATGCCGCCATTGTTGAAAGCGGTATCCAACCCCAGGGCGTCCACAAGGTTCTGCGCGTTGGTGGTGAACAGCACCTGGCTAACCACTCCGTCGGCGATTGTGTCGGTGGTGACCGGAGTGGTGAAGCTAAGCTCGCGATTGTTGCCGCAATCGGCAACATAAAGGTTGTTGCCAGTATCGACGGAAACTCCCATCGGAGTGCAGATGCTCGAGGCACTGACACCGCCGAGGTTGCATATGGCGGAGGAGAAGCTGCCGCCCTGGCCAAACACCTTGTCGGCGGTGGTGCCGCTCACAAATGGCGTATTGATCTCCAACACGCGAGTGTTGCCGGTATCGGCGATGTAAACGTTGCCCAAACCGTCAACCGCGACGTCGTTCGGCTTGCACAAGGTGGCAGCGGTAACGATAACTCCGTCATCGTTGCATATGGAACTAGTGAAGCTATTGTGTTGACCGAAGACCCTGTCGGCGCCGGTGCCGCTACCGATCGGCGTGTTGTACTCGAGCACGCGGTCGTTGTCGGTGTCAGCCACGTAAATGTTGCTTGAAGCATCGGACGCGACACTTCTGGGGTGGCAGAGTCCGACGTTGTTTACGCCGCTGATGTTGCAGGTTGCCGAGCTAAGGTTATTAAGCTGTCCGAACACGCGGTCGCCGCTGGTGTCACCCGACCCGGTGACGCCGGTGATAGTTTCCGGGGTGTTAAACTCGAGTACGCGGTTGTTGTCCCGGTCCGCGATATACAAATTGTCTGACTTATCGACTCCAACTCCGGTCGGATTGCAAAGGCTGTCAGAGCTAGGAGCGGCTGAACCCGCATTGCAATCCTTGGTGGCAAAGGTGCCGAACTGGCCGAATATGTCGTCGGCAATCCGATCAGTAGTGAAAGGGGCGTTGTACTCCAGCACGCGATTGTTGCCGCTGTCTGCAACATAGAGGCGGCCGGCGCTATCAACTGCAACACTGGTAGGCGTGCAGAGGGAAGAAGCGCTTGGGAGGTTAGTGTTCAGGTTGCAGCCGCCAGTGAAGCGGGTAGGTTGCCCAATCACGATGTTGGCCGCAGCATGGCTGGCGAAGGCTGAGATGTTGGTCCAGCCAAGTACCCGATGGTTACCGCTATCAACGGCAAAGACCCGGTTGGGGCTGATGCTTCTGTCGATCGCGACATCGCCCAGCAGGAGACCGGTGGTGTTAACCCCGCGTTCGTCGCGGAAGTTCTGTTGGTTCTCGACGAAATTTACTTGGCCCAGCACTCCGTCGGCGGTGTTGTCACCGGCCGAACCTGGGGGAAGGTAGGGCCTGGTGCCGGAGCCGGCCGATGCGGATGACACGCTCATCGCGGTCGCGCACACGAGAATCGCCGCGGAAAGGACGGTCAGCTTCCACCAATTGAACTTACGTTGTGGTTTCATGTGATCCTCTTCGTCGACCTTTTAGCGCCTGCCAGGCGCCTTGTTACAAAGCACTACCGACCGCAGTTATGGGGTGGGGTTCATCTGGTCCAGCAGTTCCCGCGCGCGGGACTGTACCTCGCTATCGGGACTGCCAAGAGCCTGAGTAAGCCCGGCTTCCCCGTCTGCTCCTCTTTGTGAAAGAAACTCGAGCGCCTGAAGGCGGATCGACGGATCTCGATCCCTGGTTGCTTCGACCATCAGCGCCACCGTCTGGGGCTCGGTCTGGCTCACCAGTCCGGTAAGCGCGGCCTGCCTTACTGCGAGAGCCGGATCCTTGAGGGCGGCGCCCAGCGTGGCGGTCGAATCGGGAGCGTCGATATCGGCCAGGACCTGAAGTCCGCTCAGCCGCCGGTCTAGATCGGTGCTGGTGGCGGCGGCGATCGCGAGGCGCTTGGCGTGATCGGGATCTTTGCTCGACAGCAGTTGCAGCGCGACGGATTGCGCGACGGGATCACCCTTCGCGGCGGCGCGGCGCAGCGCGCCTAGATCGCCGCGGTCGGCCGCCTCGTGCAGGTTGTCGGCTTCCGCGACCGCGTACTCGTCGGGCGTGAGCGGTCTTTTTGGCAACGGTTTTTCGTCCGACGACTTGTCGATCACGGACGATTCGCGCGCGCTTGACGGCGCCGAATCGCCGAGCACCATCACGACCAGATGCTCATCGCCGTTAGCGCCGGCTCCATTTTCAAGTATCGCGTAGTTCACGTTGCCGAGGAGTTTTTTTACCGCGTCGCGAAGCAGCAGGTCGGAAAACTGGCCGCGGCTCTCGCGCTTAAGGGCCTTGATACCTGTGACTTCGAGGCCCGTCTGCCGGGCGACTTCCGCGAGCACGTCGCGCAGCGGCGCGCCGTTCGCGACAACGCTGAGACGATTCTGCTGCCATCGGACGCTAAACGATTTGTCTGCGGATGCGGCCTCGACGATAGCAGGCAGGAAAAAGAAAAGGATGAGCAACGGCAATCCGAGCGCGTCGAGGAACTTCTGCCTACTAATCATTGTCTAAACGGTTCAAAGATATATATGGAGAGGACGAATCTATATTTCGTTCAGTTGAGATTGTCAAAGCAACGCAGCGTCACGATTGTGAAAAAAAGACAGGAATTGAATGCGGAAGCTTAAGCGACCCAATTGGCGTTCGGCCGTGGCGGTAAGATCGTCATCCGGCTGAGCTATCGCGGCGCAGTGGACATTGGTCCAGCGGTGCGCGAGAGTTTTAATCATGAGAGCCGTGGGCGGAAGGATGGTCTGTCTGCTGTGGCTGGCAGGATTGCTGGCGGCGTGCGCATGCGGCCGCTCCGCTCAGCCTTCGAGCGCGACGCAAACGAGTGGCGGTGAATCAGGCGAAGTGCGGGTGCGCGTGACCAGCGTCGGCTTCGATCGCGCGACCGGGGCGCACTACGTGATGCTGCATGACGACGGGCAGGCGCGCGAACTGCCGATCATGATTGGCGACACCGAGGCGCAGGCAATCCTGCTGGCGCTGCACAATATCAAGCCGGATCGTCCGCTCACGCAGGATCTGCTGCGATCGGTGATCGAGGAGACCGGCAATCGGCTCGATCGAATATTGATCAGCGAGATGCGCGACGAAGTATTCTACGCGAAGATTTACCTCGACAAGGGCAAGGTGACGATCGACAGCAGGCCGAGCGATGCGATTGCGCTGGCGATGGCGTCGAAGGCGCCGATCTACGTCAATAGCAAGCTGTTCGAGGATGCGGACATCGCGATCATTCCGGCGGGCAAGGTGCCGAAGACACAGCACGTGCTCGGGATGACGGTCGAGCAACTGACGCCGGAACTGGCAGAATACTTCGGCGGGTCGGGGGCCGGAGTGCTGGTATCTGAAGTCGATGCATCCGCGAAAAAGGCGGGCGTGCTACGCGGCGACATCGTGATGAGGGTTGGCAATCATCTGATCTTAGGGCTCGACAAATTCGACGCAGAGGTGGCAGCCGCGAAAGGTCAGGATACGCTGCATCTCACGATCCTGCGCGACGGAACATCGCGTACGGTGACGCTCGAAAATCGGGCCGCCGCGAATTAATCAGGCATTGGCGCTGCGGACGAGAACGCTCGCGATAAAGCGAGCGTCGATCTCGCGCTCGTTGCCTAGCTCGGCAAATTCGTCTTCCAGCAAATTCAGGCAGGAGTTAAGAAACGCCGCGGTGCGGCTGCGCGCGCCGGAATCGAGCCGCTCGGTCAGGGCGGAATCGACCAGGCGGCGGAAGTCGTCATTGAGGCGCGCGGGACGGCCGTGATTGGTCATGATCGCGTCGCGCATCGCAGTCAGGCGGACGTCCTCGATCGGCTCGATGGCGAGGCGGCGGTCGAGCGCCATCCGTGCGAGCGCGGTGAGGAGCAGTTGGCTGAGCCGGATTTCCCGCGCGGCCATCTGCGCGCGGAAGTTGGGCGACGCGATATCGATCGCGAACAGGTGCTTGAAGAGTTCGGCGGCGGACTCGACTTGATCGATAATCGCGTAGCTGAGATGGAGGTCGCGCATGATGCGGAAATCGCGGTAATCGACGCCGCCGGCGCCGTCGAGCGCGCTGTAAAACCGCGGCTGGCGCTCGAGAAAACCGGCGAGCGCCTCGCGATATGGCGAATCGAGATAAGAAATTTCGCGGGCTTTGACCGAAGTCAGGCCGAGTTTCGCGAGCGCCTGTCCGGCGCGCGTGCGCAGATCGATCGTGAGGCTGACGCCGAGGCGAAAGAGCAGTTTCAGATGGGTATCGCGCAGATGCTCGATAGCGCTTTGCAGATCGCCGCCGGCGAGATGCTCGAGCGCGAGGTTCAAGTAGTTGTGGGTCATCTCGACCGCGACGTGAACGGCCTCGAGGTCGCCGAAATCGATCGAGCGGGCGACCAGGACTTCGTTCGACACCATCGCCATCTCGCCCTTGAGTTGGCGCTTGCCCTGCATCGCGAAGCCCGCGGTGAGCGCGGTATTGAACAGCGAACTTTCGTAACCGGTGAGCGCGGGCGACATCTCGGGCGCGATCAATTCGGTATCGGGCGGCAATTCGGCGCGGCTGGGTTTTTCGTGCGCGGCGCGAATCTTGAGAAATTGCGCGGGATTCAGATAGGCGAAGACGTTTTGCGCTTCGAAGAAATCGGGGAAGCCGCGGTCGCTGAGCCGCGTGCAGCGGAACTGATAGGCCTGTTCTTCGAGTTCGGCCTCGACGCCCCAGTAGATTTCCTCCATCAGCGCAGCGAAATAGGTGTAGTCGCGTTCGAAGGCTTCATCGAGGAAATCGGAGATGTGCTGCGAAATTGCGTCGTGGAGGATGAACTCGATGAGATAGTTTTCGTCGAACTGCACGAAGCGATTCGACGGCGCGTCCGGCGACGACGCGGGATCGTCGAGGCGATGCACCTTGATGTAGCCGCGCAGCAGGAGCGACATCATTTCCATATCGAGTTGCATCAGGCCGTCGGCCATCCGGCGGCGACCGCCTTCGGACATCGCTTCGATCCACTCGCGCATCCGATCGACGTTGGGACGATCGCGATTCCAGCAATCGAGATCGAACAGCGACATTACTTGCTCGGGCAGCGCGAGGCTCAGCAAGTCACCGGCGTCGGCGGTGCCGATTTCCTTGAGCGTGTAGAAGAGCGTTTCGGGCGAGAAAGATTGGACGAGGCGTTCGGCTTCGGGCGCGGAGAGAATGAGATCGCGCTTCTGGCGCGCAGGGAGGCCATACAGGAACTCGAGCTTTTCCTGGAACGGCAAATTCAGAAATTCGGATTCGCCTCTTACCGCCATAGTTCACGCCGCAGCCGTTGCCGCATTGAGGCAAAGTAGCGCGCCGTTCTGGGATGGATCAACCGAGCCCTGATCTTTCGCGGCGGCGCGGCATTGGATATGATCGTTGGAACCAGATGAGAGCCCTTCCTTGCCCTTGAAAAACTCGCAGAGACCAATCGCACTGACAATTTCGGGCAGCGATCCGGGCGGCGGCGCAGGCTTGCAGGCCGACTTGAAGACGTTCGCGGCGCTCGGCGTGTACGGCTATTCGGTGCTGACGCAGGTGATCGCGCAAAACAGCACGCACGTCACCGACTACGAACACGCGTCGGAAGATATCGTCAGGCATCAGCTCGAGACGCTGCTCGAGGAGAGCATGCCGATCGCGATGAAGACCGGCGCGCTCGCCAATGCCGATATCGTGAAAACAGTGGCGCGCGCGATCGAGGAGCTCAAGCTGCCAGCGCCGGTAGTCGATCCGGTGCTGGTGTCGAGCAGCGGCGCGCGGCTGCTGGGAACGAAGGGCAAGCGCGCGATTCGGAAGAATCTGCTGCCGCTGGCGCGTATCGTCACGCCGAATATTCCGGAGGCCGAGGCGCTCGCGCGGATCGATATCGATTCCGATGCGGCGCTGCGCGAAGCGGCGAAAAAGATCGTCAAGATGGGCGCGCAGGCGGTGGTGATCAAGGGCGGGCATAGCAAGGAAGACAAGTCGGCGAACGATTTGCTCTACGACGGGAAGAACTTCATCGAGCTGAAGGCGCCGCGAATCGCGGGCGACGGCGCGCACGGAACCGGATGCGCGTTTTCGGCGGCAATCGCGGCGTATCTGGCGCGCGGCGAGAGTCTTGAGGAATCGGTCCGCGGCGCGAAGCGTTACGTCACGGCGGCACTCAAGAACAGTTTCAAGCTGGGCAAGGGACGCGCGCTACTGGAGCATTTCGCGCGCGTGTGACGGTCGCGACGTATCGTAGTCCGCGCGGCTAGCGCGCGGCTGGCACCTGAAATTCCTTGAGCGCAGCGCCGAGGTTATGACTCGGTTTCGAATCCGCACCCATCTTCATCAACGCAAAACGTTCGTCGCCGTCGAGCCGCGACCAGATCGAATCGTTCAAATCGAAGCCCGTTTCACGCGCGCGCGCAACCAATAATTCAGGGGGCGTCGAAGGCGGTTCCGCGCCGGCGCGCTGAGTATCGGTCAAGGATTTCGGCTCGGTACCGAAACGTCGGAGCATCGCCTCGCGGATGAAGACCGCAAGCGCGTCGCATTCGTCGGGTGAATTGGACGGCAGGTGACAAATAGCCAGCCGCTCGCCGCGATCGAGCGCCTTCCACGATTCGAGGCCGACCTTGAGGCCGACGCGATCGAGCTTGCGGCGCACCGCCATCGGAACGCATTGCAGGCTCTCGTGAATCTCGTCTTCGAATTTGAATTTGCGAATCATCAGCGCACCTGAAAAAACAGAGTTGTTACAAGGTTGCATTATGAAACTGGCGCAATCAAGCGGGCGGCTCGCAGGCTGGTTCGTGTTTGCGTGCGTCAATCGTGGTATAGCCAAATTGAGAGTAGCGGGATGAGCGCAGAGCATTCGACAAACGGCGGCGGATCGAATCCGCAGGAGATCCAGGCGATCGCGGAGCGCTTCGCGGATACGCCGGGCGGTCTGATGCCGTTGCTGCATGCGGTGCAGGAACGCGTCGGATATGTGCCTGCGGAAGCGGTGCCGATTATCGCGCGCGCGATGAATCTTTCTCGCGCCGAAGTGCACGGCGTGATCAGCTTTTATCATGACTTCAAGCGCGCGCCGCGCGGCCGCAATGTGATTCGCGTTTGCCGCGCCGAATCGTGCCAGGCGATGGGTGCGGTCGAATTGGCGTCGCACATTCAGCATAGGCTGGGGATCGGGTTCGGCGAGACGAGCAAGGACGGCGCGTTCACGCTCGAGCCGGTGTTTTGCCTGGGCAACTGTGCCTGCTCGCCAGCAATCGTCGTTGGCGACGATATTTACGGGCGCGTGACGAAGGCGCGCTTCGACGAAATTCTCGCGCGGATGGCTCGCGGAATCGGGCAATCGTGATGGCGACGACGATTTACATACCGCGCGATTCGAGCGCGATCTCGCTCGGCGCAAACGAAGTAGCCGACGCAATCCGCGCTGAGGCGTCGCGCCGCGGTATCGACGTGCGAATCGTGCGCAACGGATCGCGCGGGATGTTCGCGCACGAGCCGATGGTCGAAGTCGCCACCGCGAATGGCCGAATCGCGTACGGACCGGTCAAGCCGAGCGACGTCGCGTCGATGTTCGACGCTGACTTTATTTCGGGATGCGAGCATCAGTTGCGGATTGGTGTCGCTGAAAAAATTCCGTATCTGAAATCGCAGACGCGCCTGACGTTCGCGCGCATTGGGGTGATCGATCCAGTTTCGCTCGACGATTACGTCGCGCACGGCGGGTATCGCGGGCTCAAGCGCGCGCTCGCGATGAGCTCGGAAAATGTTATCGCGGAAGTCACCAGGTCGGGCCTTCGAGGACGCGGCGGCGCGGGCTTCCCGACCGGAATCAAGTGGAAGACGGCGTTCGATGCGCCGGCGACGCCGAAGTACGTCGTGTGCAATGCGGACGAAGGCGACTCGGGCACGTTTTCGGATCGGATGCTGATGGAAGGCGACCCGTTCACGCTGATCGAGGGCATGACGGTCGCGGCGATCGCGATTGGCGCGCGGCGCGGTTACATCTATTTGCGCTCGGAATATCCGCATGCGAAGCGCGCGCTCGCGGAAGCGATCGCGGCGGCCTACGCGAAGAATTATTTGGGCAACGACGTCGCAGGATCGAAGCATTCGTTCGAGCTGGAAGTGCGGATCGGCGCAGGCGCGTATATCTGCGGCGAGGAAACCGCGATGCTCGAGAGTATCGAGGGCAGGCGCGGGATGGTGCGCGCGAAGCCGCCGATACCGGCGATTGAGGGACTGTTCGGCAAGCCGACGATCATCAACAACGTGATCTCGTTTGCGACGGTGCCGATTATCATGGAACGCGGAGCGGAGTTCTATCGTGAGTTCGGCGGCGGTAATTCGCGCGGCACGATTCCGCTGCAACTCGCGGGCAACGCGAAAAATCCCGGGCTGATCGAAATGCCGATGGGCGCGACGCTGCGCGAAATCGTCTATGGTTATGGCGGCGGCACGGCGAGCGGAAAACGGGTGCGTGCGGTGCAGGTCGGCGGGCCGCTCGGCGCGTATTTCAGCGAATCAATGCTCGACGTCGAGCTTGATTATGAGTCAATCGCGGCGCGGGGCGGTATCCTCGGCCATGGCGGGATCGTGGTGTTCGACGAGACGGCCGACATGGCGCAGATGGCGCGCTACGCGATGGAATTTTGCGCAATCGAATCGTGCGGGAAATGCACGCCGTGCCGGATTGGATCGACGCGCGGCGCGGAAGTGATCGACGACATTATCAATCGGCGCCGTAGCCGCGAGAGCCTGGAGATCCTGCGCGACCTTTGCGATACGATGAAGTATGGATCGCTCTGCCTGCTCGGTGGACTCACGCCGCTGCCGGTGCTGAGCGCGCTCAAATTTTTTCCGGAGGACTTCGGGCTCGACGAGGCTGACGTCGAGTTTATCGGGCCGGACCTCACGGTTTCAACGATGCGAACTTCGAACGCGGTGACATCGAATGCGATCGCGCCAAGATAGCGATTTCTCGACCCCGCGCCGCGAGTCGGCGCGAACCGTCACGCTGGAGATCGACGGCCGTCCGGTCGCGGTGCCCGAAGGAACGTCGGTGATTCGCGCCGCGGCGGAGGCGGGTATCAACATTCCGAAACTGTGCGCGACCGATTCGCTCGAGCCGTTCGGATCGTGCCGGCTCTGCCTGGTCGAAATCGAAGGACAAAAAGGTTACCCGGCCTCGTGCACGACGCCGGTGCGCGACGGCTTGAAGGTTCGCACCGAGAGTCCGGCGCTCGCGCGGCTGCGCCGCGGCGTGATGGAACTCTATATTTCGGATCATCCGCTCGATTGCCTCACCTGTCCGGCGAACGGCAATTGCGAATTGCAGGACATGGCGGGTGCAGTCGGGCTGCGCGAGGTGCGTTATCGCGCCGGCGCGAATCATCTGCACGCGGAAAAAGACACGTCGAATCCGTATTTCACCTTCGATCCGTCGAAGTGCATCGTGTGTTCGCGATGCGTCCGTGCGTGCGAGGAAGTGCAGGGCACGTATGCGCTGACGATCGATGGGCGCGGTTTTTCGTCGGTAGTCTCGCCGGGACAAAAGCAATCGTTCGCCGCGTCCGAATGCGTTTCGTGCGGCGCCTGCGTGCAGGCGTGTCCGACGGCGACGCTGATGGAAAATTCGGTGATCGAGCTCGGACAGCCGGAGCATAGCGTGGTCACGACGTGTGGCTATTGCGGCGTCGGCTGCTCGTTCCGCGCGGAGATGAAAGGCGACCTGGTGGCGCGGATGGCGCCGAATCCCAACGGGCAGGCGAATCATGGGCATTCGTGCGTCAAGGGCCGCTTCGCGTGGGGCTATGCGACGCATCCCGATCGAGTCATGCGGCCGATGATTCGCAAATCGATCGATCAGCCGTGGAACGAAGTCTCGTGGGACGAAGCGATCGCTTACGCGGCGTCGGAGTTCAAGCGAATCCAGCAAAAATACGGACGCGGCTCGATCGGCGCGATCACGTCGTCGCGATGCACCAACGAGGAAACGTTCCTGGTGCAGAAACTGGTGCGCGCGGTGTTCGGCAACAACAACGTCGATACCTGCGCGCGCGTTTGTCATTCGCCGACCGGCTACGGACTCAAGACCGCGTTCGGCACTTCGGCGACGACGCAGGATTTCGATTCGGTGATGCAAGCCGACGTGATGATGGTGATCGGCGCCAACGTGACGGAAGGGCATCCGGTGTTCGCGGCGCAGATGAAGCGGCGGCTCCGCCAGGGCGCGCGGCTTATCGTGATCGATCCGCGGGTGACGGAGATCGTGCGATTGCCGCACGTGGCGGCGTCGTATCATTTGCAGCTCAAGCCGGGGACCAACGTCGCGCTCATCAACGCGATCGCGCACGTGATCGTCACCGAAGATTTGATTGATGAGAAATTCGTGGCGGAGCGATGCGATCCGCGCGAGTTCGAAACGTGGAAGCGATTTATCGCGGACGAGCGCAACTCGCCGGAAGCGGCGGAGAAAATCACGGGCGTCGCGGCGGAGCAGATTCGCGGCGCCGCGCGGATGTATGCGAATGCGCCGAACGGCGCGATCTATTACGGACTCGGCGTCACGGAGCATAGCCAGGGCAGCACGATGGTGCTCGGGATCGCGAACCTCGCGATGATCACCGGCAATATCGGGCGGCTCGGCGTCGGGGTGAATCCGCTGCGCGGGCAGAACAACGTGCAAGGCGCGTGTGACATGGGATCGTTCCCGCATGAGTTCAGCGGCTATCGGCATATTTCGGATCCGGTGGTGCGCGCGACCTTCGACGCGGCGTGGGGCGTGCAGGTCGATCCGGAGCCGGGCCTGCGGATTCCGAACATGTTCGACGCGGCGCTCGACGGCAGCTTCATGGGGCTGTACGTGCAGGGCGAAGACGTCGCGCAATCGGAGCCGAACGGCAAGCACGTCACCGCGGCGTTGCAGGCGATGGAATGCATCGTGGTGCAGGATTTGTTCATGAATGAGACCGCGCAGTACGCGCACGTTTTTCTGCCGGGCTCGTCGTTCCTCGAAAAGAACGGCACGTTTACCAACAGCGAGCGGCGAATCTCGATGGTGCGGAAGGTGACGGCGCCAATAGCTGGCAAGGAAGACTGGGAAATCACCTGCGAACTCGCGACGGCGCTCGGCTATCCGATGAAGTATCGGCATCCGTCGGAAATCATGGATGAGATCGCGCGGCTGACGCCGACCTTTTCGGGCGTGAGTTACGCAAAGCTCGAGCGGCTCGGCTCGGTGCAATGGCCGTGTAATGACAAGGCGCCGGCGGGCACGCCGGTGATGCATATCGGCGAGTTCGTGCGCGGCAAGGGCAAGCTCTCGATTACTGAGTATGTACCAACTGAGGAACGGACGAATAGCCAGTTCCCGCTGATACTGACTACCGGTCGAATACTAACTCAATATAATGTTGGTACTCAGACGCGGCGAACGGCGAATGCCTCGATGCACGCGGAAGATCGGCTCGAGATTCATCCGGCGGACGCGGAACTGCGCGGGATTCGCGACGGCGACATGGTCGCGGTCGCAGCGCGGCGCGGCGAGACGCGGCTCCGCGCGTCGATCACGGAGCGGGTGCAGCCGGGCGTGGTGTACACGACGTTTCATCATCCGGAATCGCACACCAACGACCTGATGAGCGAGCATTCGGACTGGGCGACCAACTGCCCTGAGTACAAGGTGACCGCGGTGCAGGTCAAGGCGCTGGCGGCGTCGGAGCAGGCGCGCGCGGCCGCGGGCGGCTGACGACTTCGCGCGAAAAACAGGTGGATATCGAGCACCTCGTCATGATGGCCAACGATATCGGCGCATACTTTGCGGGATATCCTAGCCATGATGAAGCGGTCGTCGCGATTGAGCATCATCTGAGGCATTTCTGGGAACCGCGGATGCGGCGCGATCTGATCGAATACGCGGCGCGCGGCGGCGCGGGACTGAAGCCACTGGTGCGCGAAGCGATCGACCTGATGGCGCGACAAACCGGACCCGAAGCGGAAGACCGCAACGACTAGAATCGTGGCGATCGATTCGACAGATCGGATTCGCCGGCGCGACATCGTGAAATGGCAGCGCGGGCGGACCTCGCCGCGCGCGGAAGATCTGGCGGTCGAAGAGCCGCTCGAGATCCGGCTCGGCGGGCGGCGCTTCACGCTCACGATGCGCACGCCGGGGCACGACGAGGAACTCGCGGCGGGATTTTTATTCGCCGAGGGATTCATCGATCAGGCGTCGGAGCTGGGCGAAATTCGCCGCGTGCGCGGGCGCAAGGGCGAGCCGGAGCCGAACGCGATTGACGTGATTTTGAATGTACCCGCGGAGCGAATGCGCGCGCGCCTCAAGCGAAATTTTGTGATGAGCTCGAGCTGCGGGGTGTGCGGCAAGACCAGTATCGATTCGATTCGGCGGCGCGTCGAAAGTCCGGCGGATTCGGCGGTCGTCTCGCCGGCCGTGCTGCTTACGCTCGCCGCGAAGCTGCGCGAGGGCCAGCAGATTTTTGCTGCGACCGGAGGACTGCACGGCGCCGCGATCTTCGATCTCGACGGCGCGATGCTCGCGATTCGCGAGGACGTCGGCCGTCACAACGCAGTCGACAAGGCGATCGGGTATGCGCTCGCGAATGCGATGCTGCCGTTGTCGCGGCATCTGATGATGGTGAGCGGGCGGCTGAGCTTCGAGATCGTGCAGAAGGCCGCCGCCGCGGGCGTGCCGATCCTCGCGGCGGTGTCGGCGCCGTCGTCGCTGGCGGTCGAGCTGGCCGACGAGATCGGCACCACGCTGGTGGGATTTCTGCGCAACGGCAGCTTCAATATCTACACGCGCCCGGATCGAATCTCGGGATGAGCGATCAGCAGGCATGGCATAGCCGCCGGAACGATCTGGCGCTGAGCGCCGCTTCATTGCCCGCGCCGCTTCGATGTAATACGACGTGTAATACGGTAGAAGAAAATGGCTACAATGAGCATACGACTCGACGCGGAAACGACGGTGTCTATCGAGCGTTTGGCGCGCGAGAAGGGAAAGAGCAAGTCCGAGATCGTGCGCGACGCGCTTCGCCAATACGCCAAGCGCGACGGCGTTCGTTCTCATCATGGCGAAACCCTTTACGATCGAATCAAGGACATCGTCGGAAGCTGCAGTGGCGGCGATGCAGCCCTGTCAGTGGACACGGGTCGAAAGTACGCGGAAATGCTGTGGGAGGAGCGCCGTGCAAAGCTTGCTCGTGGACGCCGGCCCCCTAATCGCGCTCATCGATCGAGATGATCCTTGGCATGCTGCGTGCCGAGACGCTGTAGAGATTCAGGACCGGCTGCTAACCGTGTGGCCTGCCTTTGCTGAAGCTATGTACATGCTGGGCAAGATCGGCGGTCAGGACCAGCTATTTGAACTCGTCGATCGGCATGCGATTGGGTTCGCGTCTCTTGGCCCGGCGGATTTTCCGCGGATGCGCGAACTGATGCGCAAGTATCGCGACTTGCCGATGGATCTTGCGGACGCCGCGTTGGTGCGCGTGGCGGAGCGGGAAAAGATCAGTCGGATCTTCACGACCGACCGGGGCGATTTCGAACTCTACCGGCCGCATCGGCTCGGACGTTTCCGTATACTCCCTTAGATGATTCAATCGCCATCTGGCGCGGCCCCTTGAGCGTGCGGAAGGCGCGGCGATAACCTATAGAGTCATGCCGACTCAATTTCTAGCGACTCGGCCCTCCGGCCCGAGTCGGCTTCGCGTTAAATCAGGCCGGGTTCGCTGATGTATCCGCGAAGGCGGGCGCTCGAGCGAATCGCACGCGAGAAAGTTCTGTACGACCGCCATCCCGGCGGCGACATCGCAGTCTGCGTGATCTACCCGAATCAGTATCGGCTCGGGATGGCGAATCTCGGCTTCCAGGCGGTGTTCCATATTTTCGAATCGGACCCGCGCGTCGCGGCAGATCGCGCATTTCTGCCCGATCCCGACGAGCGCGAGCAATTCGCGACCGGCGCCGAGCGGCTGGTGTCGTTCGAGCGCGGGCGGCCGCTTTCGGATTTCGACATCCTGGCGTTCTCGATTTCGTTCGAGACCGACTACCTGAATGTTTTGCGAGTGCTGAAGATAGCCGGGATTCCGGCGCGGCGTTGCGATCGCGCGGGGCGAAGTTTTCCGCTGATCGTTGCGGGCGGCTCGGCAGTTTTTTTGAATCCGGAGCCGATCGCCGACTTTATCGATCTGTTTCTGATCGGCGAAGGCGAAGAGATGGTGCCCGAGTTTCTCGAGCGCTATCAGATGACGCGCGGCGCGCCCAATCAAATGCGCGAACTGGCGAGCGTCGAGGGTGCGTACGTTCCTGAATACTACGCGCCGGTGTACGACGAGACCGGCCGCCTGCAATCGGTGGCGTACTCGGGACCGGGCGGCGCGCAGGTGAATCGCCGCCTTATTCGCGACTTGAATCGATTCCCGACGTCGTCGTTGATTCTCACCGACGAATCAGTCTTCGGCGACATGTTTTTGGTCGAGGCGAGCCGCGGCTGCCAGTGGGGATGCCGCTTTTGCGCGGCGGGATTCATGTACCGGCCGATTCGTTATCGCAAGCCGGAGAATCTGATCGCCGAAGCGGAACGCGGACTTGGCGAGCGCCGCGTGATCGGACTTGTCGGCGCGGAGATGGCGAGCGTGCCGGGAGTGGCGGAGATCGCGTCGAGGATCGCGGATAAGGGCGGGCGGCTTTCGCCGTCATCGCTGAAGGCGGATTGCATCTCGCCGGCGTTGGCGTCGGCGCTCGCGCGCGGCGGAAATCAGACGGTGACGGTGGCGCCGGAGGCCGGCAGCGAGCGGATGCGCAAGGTCATCAACAAGAATCTCACCGAGGTGGAGATTCTGCGCGCGGCCGAGATGATGCTCGGCGAGGGCGTCGCGCACCTGAAATTTTATTTCATGATCGGACTCCCCGAGGAGCGCGACGAGGATGTGGTCGCGATCGCGGAGTTGGTGGAAAAAGTGCTGACGCGGGCGCGCGCGCGGCGCACGCGAATCGGCTCGGTGACGGTGTCGCTCAATCCGTTCGTGCCGAAGCCTTGGACGCCGTTTCAATGGGATCCGATGCGCGACGCGCGTGAAATCAAGCGCAAGGTTGCGATGCTGCGCTCACGCGTGATGCGGCTGGGGCAGGTGGAACTCGACGCGGAATCGCCGCGCGATGCGTACTTTCAGACGCTGGTGTCGCGCGGAGATCGGCGCGTCGCGGGAATTTTAGAGCGGCTGGAAGCGTCGGGCGCGGAAGGCGCCGGAGCGATCTGGCACGAACTGCAAAAGATTCAGCGCGAGGCGCGCGACCGCGCGAGCGATTTGCCCGATCCGGATTTTTACGTGACGCGCAGCTACGATCATGACGAGTTGCTGCCGTGGGATTTTATCGATCATCATATCTACAAGTGGTTTTTGGCCGCGGAACGAAAGAAAGCGCATTTTGAGCATCAGAGTCCGCCTTGCGATGTCGTCCGATGCACTGTGTGTGGGGCGTGTTGATGGGTGGGAGAAGTAGAGGGCGGCTGGCAGATGGTTCGACCTATCGCGCTAAATTTTAATCGCGATTTTTGCGGCGGGATACGGCGGGCGGTGGTTGCGGCGATCGTGCTGATCGCGGCGGCGGCGATCGGTGGCGCTTCGCCGCGTGCATTCGCGGCGGGCATGGCGGAGGAGGACGTGCCGGCGACGTCGGTCGTGCCGGATTCGACGGAAAGCGCGCCGGCGCCTCCGAGCCTACCGCCGGCGAGCAAGCCGAAGACGAAAGCGGCGGCGCATCCATCGGCGGAGGGGGCCACCGGCGTGGAAGAAACCGCACCGCCGGCTGCGCCGAAACACACGACCTCGAGCACCTCGCGGACCCGCACGGCGACGAGTCATCATACGTCGAGCCATACCAGCGCGGCGCCGCAGCACGTCGAAGTCGAGTCGGCAAACGCGCGTCTCAAACTGGTCCAGGACACGCCGGCGTTTTCGTCGCCGTCGAAGAAGAGCCGGCATCTCGAGCAACTCCATATCGACAAGTTCGTCAATGTGACCGGCAGCACCAGGTACTTTCTGCAGGTGAAGCTCAAGAATGGCGAAGTGGCGTACGTCGAGCCGGCAGCGGTTAGCCTGATCAAAACTACCGACAAGATTTTTCAGCTCACGCACAACGCGGCGGTGCTCGAGAAGCCGAATCGATGGGCCAAGAAAGTTGCCGAAGTGCATCAGCCGCACAACGTCCACGTGATCGGAATCGCGCTCGACTACATGATGATCAAGATGAAGAGCGGGCTGGTAGGATTCATCCCGGTGTCGGCGCTGCAGTAGAAGGTCGTGCACCTGTGCGATTGATGCCAGCGTCGGCGCGCGATGCTCCCCCTCGACGATGGCCGCGCGATGCGGTTATAAGTCTCAGCGGAAGTCCCAAGTGAGCGCGACCTCCGGCCGGAGATTTATCGATGACGCAGCGGGAACGACAGGGATGGATCATTGTTGCGAGCCTTTTCGTAACGCTAGTGCTGGTCTTCGGCTCGGGTTACAACACGGGCGGCCTGTTTTTCCCGCATCTGCTGAAACACTTCGGATGGAAGCGTGCGCAGTTGTCGATGCTGCAAGGCGCGGCGCTGCCACTCTCGGCGGGACTTAGCGCGCCGCTGATCGGCTGGATGCTCGATCGAGTCGAGGCGCGCATCGTGATGGTCGCGGGCACCGTGCTGACGGCGGCTGCATTTCTGGTTGCGAGCCGGGTCGATTCATTCGGGCCGCTGTTCGGCGCCTACGTGATGCTGGGCGGGGGAATCGGCGCTGCGACGCTGCTCCCGTGCTCGCTGGTGATCGCGAACTGGTTTGGCGCGCGGCGCGGACTGGCGCTGGGTCTGACTTTCGCCGGTACGTCGCTCGGTGGCGCGCTGATGACGATGGTCGGCAGCCGGGCGATCGCGTATGGCGGATGGCGCGCGGGTTACGTCGCGCTCGCGATCCCGATGATCGTGATCGTGATCCCGCTGATCATAATCGTGGTTCGGACGCGGCCGCCGCAGGCCGATGGTATCAGCGTTTCGCAGGCGAGCGACGCGTTGCCGGGCTTCGAACTGCGGGAGGCGTTTCGCACGCGATCGTTCTGGACGATCGCGGCGGCGCAGTTCTTCTTTGCGGCGGTGGCGGCCGGCGCGGGACTGCATCTGATCACCTATCTCACCGAGCTTGGCTACACGCCGTCGTTCGCGGCGGGGGTGATGAGCGTCGGATTTATTTTTGCGGGCGCGGGCAAACTCGGCATGGGGATCATTGCGGATCGGATCAGCGCGCGGGTCGCGCTCTCGATCAATTTTCTGCTCGCGGGCGCGGGGATGCTGCTGATCTTCGGCGCGGGCCAAATCGTGGTGCTGGTGCCGTTCGTGCTGATCTTCGGACTCACGCTCGGCGCGCCGCTGGTGCTGGTGCCGATGCTGGTGGCGGAGTCGCTCGGCCTGAAGCGCTTCGGGTCGATCGGCGGAATCGCGGGCGTGTTCAATACGATTGGCGCGTTCGTGGGACCGGTGGGGGCGGGAAAAATCTACGATGTCACCGGCAGCTACGTCTTTGCTTTCGAGGCGTTCGTGGTGATGTGCGTGCTCGGCGCGATCGCAGCGTACGCTACGATGTCGTTCGAGTCGGAGCAGGAGCGGGCGGCGACGGCCGCCGCCGCGGCCGCGTGATGCGGGCCAGGTGCGCCATCGAGAGAAGCATCGACGCGCCTATCAAGACTTGCTCAATTTTGATTCGGGCTGGCCGCATGATTACGAATCGCGAAGGCACAACTCTTGCGCTTCTCCGCCATCGTGCAAATCAGACCTGAGAAGCATCGAAAGAAGCGGCTATCGATCGAGGTCGCAGCAAGATCATGACTGCGGCAGGTGCAGGCGCGAGCCTTCAGGTCCGCAGCGAAACGAGTGCGTCGCGGCCGGGCTGGCGGCTTGTCGTCGGCTTCGCGGGCGCAACGATCCTGATTCACTTCCTTACCAACGGTGGATACGGATACTTCCGCGACGAGCTTTACTTCATCGCTTGCGGTGAGCATCTGGCGGCGGGCTACGTCGATTTGCCGCCGATGGTCGCGCTGATCGCGAAGCTGAGCCGCGCGACGATGGGCGATTCGCTGTTCGCGATCCGATTTTCCCCCGCCCTGGCAGGCGGCGCGACCGTCGCGATCGCGGGACTCCTCGCGTGGGAACTCGGCGGTGGATTCTTCGCGCAGGCGCTCGCGATGCTGGCGGCGTTGACCGTGCCGGTTTATCTCGCATTGGGGAACATGCTCACGATGAATGCGTTCGATCCGATCTTCTGGATGGGATGCGCGTGGGCGCTGATCAGAATGATCAAGAGCGGCGACTTGCGCTGGTGGTTGGTTTTTGGATTGTCGGCGGGACTCGGGCTGGAGAACAAGGAATCGATCGTGTTCTTAGGCGCTGCGTTGTTGATTGGGCTAGCGCTGACGCCGCAGCGCAGGCTTCTAACTACCAGGTGGCTATGGCCGGGCGGGATGGTTGCGCTCGCGATCGCGCTGCCGACGGTGATCTGGCAACTGGCGCATCAGATGCCGATGTACGAGGAATTGAGCAACGTCAAGGGCGGCTCGAAGAATACTCCGCTCACGCTCTTCAGTTTCTTCGGCGGCCAGATGCTGCTGATGTCGCCGCTCACGCTGCCGATCTGGCTGAGTGGACTTTACTTTTTCCTGCTAAGTGAGCGGGGGCGCGAGTTGCGCGCGATCGGATGGGCATACGTTGTAGTCTACGGCGCGTTTGTGGTGCTGAAGGGTAAGGTTTACTACATCGCGCCGTTTTATCCCGTTTTGCTTGCGCCAGGCGCGGTGCAACTGGAGAGCGTGAGTTATGCTTTCTGGCGGCCTGCGGTCCGCTATGCGCTGCCATCGATCGTTGCGATCGGCGGAATAGTATTCGCGCCGATGACACTGCCGATACTACCGGTCGAGACCTTCATCAGGTATCAGCGGGCGCTGGGCTTTGCGCAGGTGAGGACTGAAACGCGCGAGCTGGCCGACTTGCCGCAGACGTTTGCCGACATGTTCGGCTGGCCCGAGATGGTAGCCACGATCGCCAGGGTTTACTGGAGCCTGCCGCCCGAGGAGCGCAAGGAAGCAGCCATCTATGCGAGGAACTATGGCGAGGCCGCGGCGATCGATTTCTTCGGACCGCGCTATGGTTTGCCGAAGTCGATCAGCGGTCACATGGCCTACTACCTGTGGGGGCCTGGCGATAGTTCAGGCAAGGTGCTGATAACCGTCGGATCGCGGGAAGAAGGACTAAAGCGTGCCTACGCCAAAGTCGAGAAGGTGGCGATGGTAGGTACTCGCTACTCGATGCCTGACGAGCATGTGCCGGTCTTTCTGTGCCGCGAATCTACGTTGCCTATTCAGCAGATGTGGCCGCTCACTAAGGTGTATCAATAGCGCCATTACTGCCTGGTGCTAACCGTTCAGACTGATTCGCCCCGTTTTTGTCCTGAACTGTTCAGCCTTATATCGCACAATTCTAGCTGTCAGATTGTGAAATCGCGCTCGATCCTCATCTCGGGCCGTGTCGCAACGTTTGTCCTGCCGGAACGGACCGTCCTTGTTCGGGAGAACTACGACAAAAGTTCAGACAGGTACCTAGCTGATGGCATCGAAATTTTGCGGCGGACCAGGTTTCAAGGTAGCGGCGGCTTTGCTCGCCGCAGTCGCGTTGACTATAGCGCTGGCGGAAGCCCAAAGCTTACCGCCGCCAGGGGCTTATCGACCGATTCCAAACTTTACGGGCGTAGGCGCCGGGTTGTTGTTTCGCACGGCCATCAACGACCGCTTTTCGGGCGTCGAGCCAATCGCGCCGACCCTGATCAGTATCGCGTTCGCGGATCTTCCCCAGGAAGAAGATGGCGGGGAGTTTTATTGCCATGATTGCCAGGCTACGACTCCTTGCACCGGCGGCGGCGCAGGCGCATGGGTCTTCGGCGAGCGCGGCGTGTGGAACTGCGTCGCGGGCTCGTTCGATGAGACCACGGGCGGCGATCTAAGCGGGCCATTCAGCAATGCAACCGTCAATACGGTACAGGCAGGTAAGACCCCGGTTACATCGAGCTATCGAGGAGCTCTTAGCTTGACCGGGAACTCCGGCGACGGCAGCGATCAGATTTCGGGCGTGAGTGTCAACGGCGCGATCAATCCGCGCGCCTTTGGCGCCGTGGGTCTTACGACGGCGAGCGCCTGTTCAACCGTGGCCAACTCGAACCTCGTCACGATCTCGCCGGCTGGCGATTTCCAAAACGGACAGGCCGTGATGTGCGCGCACGCGGGAGCCGCGAACACGGCGACCGCGCCTTCGGCGCTAACGGTGCTTGCGACGGATGTGAGCGGTGCTGGCGCGACGACCTGGACTTATAACATCTGTACCTTCGACGCGGTCACCGGCCAGATGAGCGGGTGCGTGACTCAGACCGCGACCAACGCGGCGACCCTCAATTCCGCGCTGAGCGGTGAAAACAATCTGCTGCATTGGACGAAAGGAACGGGCGGCACCGCGACGGTCATCTACAATCAAACCGGCGTGATTGGGTTGATCCCACTTGGCGTCACTTCGTTTCGCGACGTCGGCCAGGGAATCGAATCCTTCAATGAGATACCAGCAACGCCTCCAACGGGCCCGCTCAATCAACGTCTTTCGACGACAATAACCAGCGGAGAAGGAACCACGTCCTTACTGCTGGCAACTGCTGCGACAGCCGGGATCAGCGGACAGTATTTCAGCCACGACGACACTGCCGCGATCCAGTCGGCGTTCGCGGCGGCACAGAGTAACCAGACGACGCTGCGTTTTCCGACCGGCAAGTACAACTATTTCGGCGCCGGGCTGAGCGGGGCCTCGCAGAAGTTTCTCTCAATCGAGGGGGAACCGCCGCTGAAGTCGATCTCGAGCGACCCTGCCAGCCAGTCCGCCATCTACCTCGCGGCGGGCGGCTATTTTATCGACAATTCGGCTGCAATTGTACAGGTCCAGTTGCGCAACATGACCTTTGTGGGCGGCCTCGGGGCGTTCCGCTCGACCTCGACTGGAGCGGTCGGCGTTGGGGAAAGGAAATTCTACAACAATGCCTTTCTGGACTTCACGGGCTGCGCGGTCTGCTGGAACGAAGCCGATTCTCCGTACCACTACGTCGAGAACAACAATTTTCGCGGCCTCGATTCGAACGCGACAATCGGCTACGGCTACGCCGGCAACAACGATTCGAGTCATTTCGTAAATAATACTCTCAACCGGGTGCGAATCGGCATAGCGGACGCGGGGAAGGGACTCGGACGGAATTACGTCAACAGCAATTTCATCCGCAGTTCAACCGCGCCTTTTTCGCGCGCGGACATTTGGTTTTCCAACACCGGTATATCCTCGGCTGCAACAGTGACCCGGGAGCGATTCGCCAACGAAAATATCAAGGCGGGCGATTATCACGTGCTGGTTGCGGATGCCGATTCTGCGACCCTGGTCGGCGATCAATTTCCCCTCGCTCCGCACGCGAATTACGGCGCCGGCGAAATAATCCTTGACGGCGCGATCACCAGCGGAGGGGCGGCGCTGACGTCGAACACGGCGCATTTCCTGACTTCGGCCCATATCAGTGACTGGGTGCGGATAAAGGGCGCTGGCACGCAGGGCACCTGCGTGTGCGAACTGGTAGGACAGATCAATTCAATCGACAGCGATGTGCAGGTCACGCTCGATAGCTCGACCCCGAATGCGAGCGCCACGGTTAGCAGTGCGATGGTGTTTTTCGGGACGGCATCAAGCAAGGAATTTCAACAGATTGCGGTGACTGATAGTTGGATCGCGGAAGGAGCAGTAACCCCGCAAACGTCCCTTGTTTACACCACCGCGCGAACGATGATGGGCTGGTCCATCACAGGCAACACGCTTTACACTCCGAGCATCAACGGCCCGCTTCTCCAGTACCTCCCGCTGTCGGCGACCAACGCCCGCTCCAACCTCAATCTGATAGCAAACAACAACGGAGCCTCGATGGGGGCCAGTACCGACCCGTCGCAGGGAATGTACGCCTCTAACAACATATCGCCGGTTATGCTGGTCGATCCGCTGATTCAGATGACGACATGGAATCAGCCGCCGCCTTATCAAACGACGACTAACAATGCGGGCGCAATCGACTACCTGCCCGGCACAACCATCAATTCATTTTCGCTCTCGACGGGCGTAACCAGGTCGGCGATTACGGACCGCTCCGGCGGCTCAGACGCCGCGGAAGTGAATTTCACCTCAAGCACCAACCCGGTGACTCTCATATTCAAGACGTTCACGCCGTCGGTTCTCGGGCTGTCGTGGGTTACTTTCGACTTCAAGAAGGCGAGCAGCTCAGCGCTGACGCATTTCTTCGTGTCAGTAGCGAAGAGCTCCAGTCCCGGCTGCTGCGCCGGTGGTGTGATCGCGAGCCGGCAAATCGACATTCCCGAGACTGGCGAATGGTACACGCTATCTATCCCGTTCGTTCCAACCGATACGACCACTTCGATCAACCTGTCGTTTCAAGCTGTAGGCGTCGATCCGAGCATCGAGACCGGCAGCATCGATATTGGACGCGTGCATGTGTATCAACACGAAACGCCAGTTGACCTGAGCATCCTTCAAACCAGCGCGGCGGGAATCGAATATGGCCTTCCCAGCGTCGCGATGGGAGGAGGAGCCGCGCCGACGCTGGGCACGATCGGGGGGGGCGGTCCGGCGACGGCGGGCCAGAACTCGTGGCTGAAGCTATTCGATTCGACCGGCGCTGCGATCTACGTCCCGATCTGGAAGTAGCCGGCGCGCCCGATTACGTGAGCGTCGTGGATTGAGGGCGCATCTTATCTCAGCCGGGCCGCGGCGGCTTGAGCGCGAGGATCGAGCGGACCTTGGCTGCGATGTCGGATGCGTTCAGAACGTCGGTGATGATCGCGGCGGCATCCGCGCCTGCCGAGAGGACCTCGGGTATCGACGCCTCGGTGATCCCGCCGATCGCGACGATCGGCAGGCGCACCGCGGCGCGTACGGCGCGCAAATTAGCGAGTCCCTGGCCCGCGACATTCTGCTTCAATCCACCGGGGTACATCGGGCCGAATCCGATGTAGTCCGCGCCACCGCGCTCGGCGGCGAGAGCCTGCTCGACGGTGTGGGTGGAAATGCCGATGAGCAATTCGCGGCCGACCAACAGACGCGCAGCTTCCAGCGGAAGATCGGTCTGGCCGAGGTGGACGCCATGCGCCTCGGCGAGCATCGCGATATCGACGCGGTCATTCACGATCAGAATCGCGCTGCGCTGGCGGCATCGCGATGCGATCGCGCGGGCGGCGGCGAGCAGCTCGCGCGCCGGCGTATCCTTCATCCGGAGCTGCATGACGCGCGCGCCGGCGTCGAGGTACGTGTCGGCCAGCGCGACGGGGTCGTGCCCGTTCGCCGAATCGACCATCGCGTAAAAATGCGAGGGGATAAGAGTCATTCGGCAGGATACTTGGTGAGGATGATTTTGTGGTCGGTGATTTTTTTGCGCAGCGTGTTGCGATTGAGCCCGAGCATCCGGGCGGCGCGCACCTGGTTGCCGCCGGAGCGTTTGAGGGCGAGTTCGACCAGCGGACGTTCGATTTCGGCGACGAGGCGATGATAGAGGTCGCGCGGTTCTTCGCCGCCGGGCGCGTCGAACCAGGTTGCGATGCGCCCCGAGATGATTTCGGAAAGCGTTCCGCTGTCGGACGCCGAGGAATTGGAGGCTGCGGCTGCTCCCGGGCGCGTGAGCTCGATATCTTCGCCGCGAATCGTGCTGCCGGGAGCGAGCAGCGCCGCGCGCATCACGTTGTTCTCGAGTTCGCGCACGTTGCCGGGCCAATTGTAGGAGGCGAGCTTGGCGCGCGCTTCGGGGCTGATGGTGGTGGCGCGCGCGCCCATCTCCTGCGAGGCCTTGCCGACAAAGTAATCCGTGAGCTCGGCGATATCTTCGCGGCGTTCGCGCAGCGCGGGCATCTGGATCGGAATCACACGCAGCCGGAAGTAGAGATCCTCGCGGAACTTGCGCGCGGCGACCAGGGTCTCGAGGTCCTGATTGGTCGCGGCGATCACGCGCGCCTTGAGTTTGAGCGTTTCGACGCTGCCGACGCGATTGAATTCGCGCTCTTGCAGCACGCGGAGCAGCTTCGGCTGCAACTCGATCGGCAGGTCGCCGATTTCGTCGAGGAAGATGGTGCCCTGGTCGGCCATCTCGAATTTGCCGGCGCGGCGTTCGGTCGCGCCGGTGAACGAACCGCGCTCGTGGCCGAACAGTTCGCTTTCGAGCAGGCCCTGCGGAATCGCGGAGCAATTGACCGCGACGAACGGCGAGCGCCATCGCGCCGATTTGAAGTGAATCGCGCGCGCGACCAGTTCCTTGCCGGTGCCGCTCTCGCCGCTCAGCAGAACTGTCGCGTCGTTGGTGACGACGCGGCCGATCAGCTTATAGACTTCCTGCATCGCAGGACTGCGGCCGATGATCTCGCCGCCGACGAGTTGGCGATTGACTTCGTCTTTGAGGCGATCGAGGTCGGCGGCTTGCGAAGCGACCTCGACCGCGCGCTTGACCGCGGCGGCCACCAGATCGAGGTTGGCGAACGGCTTGGTGAGGTAGTCGTGCGCGCCCCGCTTCATCGCTTCGACGGCGTTGTTCATCGTGCTGGCGGCGGTGATCACGATGATCAAACTGCGCAGCGCTTCGGCGTGCGCAGTCGAGAGCACCTCGAGGCCGCCGCTGCCGGGCATAATGATATCGAGCAGGGCGACGTCGAAGCGGTTGGTGCGGAGTGCAGCCAGCGCGGCGCCGCTATCGATCGCTTCCTCGACGCGATAGCCGTCGGCCTCGAGGCGATGACGCAGGACGAGGCGGATGGCCGGATCGTCGTCGGCGATCAGGACGGCGGCGGAGTTGCCGGAATCTTTGAGTCGTTCGACGAAGTTAGGGTCCGTTACACCCATGTTAGAGCTCACGGAGAGACATCGTAACAAGAAGTGCAATCTTGTCGCGAACGGCGGAGAGCATCTTTTTTGGAACTCAACTGTTCGACGAAAGCGAAATCGGCAGGATCGCCTTGAAGGTCATCCCGTCGCTCGATGCGGCGTTGCCCTTGGCGCGATCGACGACGCCGCGTTGCGCCCACAATCTACCGCCGTGAAGCGCGATAATCCGCTGGCAGAGCACGAGTCCGAGGCCGGTCCCGGCGGGCTTGGTGGTGAAGAAGGGAGTGAAAAGCTGGGACAGTTGCTCTTCGGAGATGCCGGCGCCGCTATCGCTCACCTCGACGCCGAGGAACTGGCGGCGACGGCCCTCGGCAGCCATCCGGAATTCGGTTTCGATGCGTGTATGGAGCCGGATCGTGCCGGAGGAACCGATCGCCTCGGCGGCATTCTTGATCAGATTGAGGAAGGCGCGCACCAGCGCGCCCTCGTCGCCGACCACCGCGGGCAGACTCGGGTCGAAGTCCTGAATCAGCACGACACCCTCGGGCGGCTGGGGAAACAGGCCGGCCAGCCGCAGCGCCTGATGCAATACCTGGTGGATGTTCACGTCGTCCTGGGCCAGCGGTTGCGGTCCGCTGACGGCGAGCACCTGTTCGACCAGCGACGCGATGCGATTGACGCCGTCGAGGATGACGCCGCAATACTGCTGGCCCCTTTCGTCGCGCGGGAACATCCCGGCCAGCAACTCAGCGGCGCCCTTGATGCCGGTGAGCGGGTTTTTGACCTCGTGCGCGAGTCCGGCGGGCGATAGCCGCAGGTTGAGGTCACCGGTGGTCGCGGCGCTGGCGGCGCCTTTCTCATGCGACAGGTCGTGCAAAAGGACGATTGCGCCGGTGGTCAGGCCCGCTTCGTCGCGAAGCGGGGAGACTTCGGCGCGGACCGAAAGCTTGCGCGGGGCCATCGCCAGGATCGATTCGGGATCGCCGAGGTCCTGACCGCTGGCGAGGCACAACGCGACCATCCGAGCCAGCCACTCATTCTGCCGGATGAGCTCGCCGACGGTCGCTTCGCCGACCGGTGATGCGCCGAGCATCGTCTCGGCGGCCGGGTTGGCGAATTGCGGGCTCATCTGGGGCGAGAGCACGACGATCGCGTCGGTCAGGTTATCGACGATGTCGCGCCAGAGATTCATTTTGAGATGGTACTTGGAGAGCCGACCGGGGCGATCGTGTCGCCTGGATGAAGATAACACAAAGGTGAGTTGAGGCTAAAGGAAGGATCGAAAAATCGAGCGTTCGATTCCGCAATCGCGCTGAGTTTTACAAGAATTATTCAAACTCGTTCAATGGATGCATTAGATTTTTTAATGGCTTATCCACCCGCGAAGGGTTGATCCTCCTCGCCTCGGTGGGTAGCGTTGGCAAGGTTTTGCGGGGAGTATGCGGACGGCGAAGTTTATCAAGGGCATTTGTATGGTACTGGCGGCGAGCTTGATGCTCCTCGTTGGCGGCCCCATTTCCGCTTTTGCCGACGAATCGTTCACCAGCCCCACGCGGGGATTGCTCGATCCTCCGGCGCCCAGCCTGACCAGGCAATCGAGCGGATTCGAACTCGAAACGCCGGCTGAGCAAGGTGCGGCGCCAATCAACCGATTCGTGTTGCGAGCGCCGAAGCCGGTGGCGCCGTTTCCGATCCAGATGAGCCGGTACGTGAAGCGATACCTGAGCGATTACCTGACCGCGCCCGACGCGCTGCAGGACTCGTTCGATCGCAGCCAGCCGTACCTGCCGGAAATGGTGAGGGTGCTGCGTAGTTACGGCTTGCCCGACGACCTGGTTTACCTGGCCTTTGCGGAAAGCGAGTTTTCCAAGAAGGGCAAGGGACCCTGGCAGTTTAACCTTGATACGGCGCGCCGATTCGGCTTGCACGTGGATTCGTACGTCGATGAGCGGCGCGACCCGGTGCTTTCGACCAAGGCCGCGGCGGAGTACCTCGCGACGTTGCACGACGCCGCTGGCGACGACTGGCCGATGACGGTGGTGGGATGGAACAACGGGGACCAGTCGATCGATCGGTACTGGTCGTTGCGAGGCCCGAACTTCGAGAAATTCGGTAATCGGCTGCCGCGGCGCACCAAGATGCTACTGGGCCGGTTCATGGCGGTTACCTATATAGCCCGGCACGCGGAAAGCTACGGTATCACGACCATCAAGCTCGACGTGCCGCCGCCGTATCAGACGCTGCGAGTTCACGGCGGCACTGCGCTCAGCCGAATTGCGCTGGATCACGGCACCACGCTGAAGCGCATCCATGAGCTAAATCCGGCGTTGCTGCGGGACGTAGTTCCTGCCTACGGGCGCAGCTACAGCGTCCGGATTCCGATCGAGCAGCGCGCCAGTTCGGGACTCGCCACGCACTTCTAGATTCCTCAATTAGATTCGGCAAATTTGGTTTGGTTTCACGAAGTACGACCGAAACATCGGCGGCTGAAAACGTCGCTTGAGCGGGAACGAATCGAAGATGAATGGATTTCGCGTCCAAAGCGCGAATAAATTGCGCTTGGCTGCTGAATGATGATCTGGCATCATCGAGTCGTCGCAAATTGTCTTTGAGCAAATTCTACTAGATTCACATCGAAATGGGGCATTCAGAGGTTTCGTTCCTTCGCGAGTCTCAA
This sequence comes from Candidatus Binatus sp., assembly GCF_030646925.1. NCBI lineage: Bacteria > Candidatus Binatota > Binatia (SeqCode) > Binatales (SeqCode) > Binataceae (SeqCode) > Binatus (SeqCode) > Binatus sp. (SeqCode). The sequence continues at coordinate 47,724 of NZ_JAUSKL010000004.1, forward strand.
AACCAAGCCCGAAAACGATGGTTGCACGCTGGCGCGATTACTCCGGACGGCGGGGCGGAGCACGTTCCAAGGCAGCGCGCCCAGGGTTAGCAACGCAATTTATACATCGCTTCTAGTCTCCAGATGGACTGATGCTTCTTCGCAAGGTACGTCGATGGTCTTTCTCGTGAATGGACGCTGGAGGGGTGGGAGAACTGATGGATATCGAGCGAGTAGTCGCGCATTCGAGGGGTGGTCTGGGGGCACGGCAGAAACGGAAGATCGCCACTAAAATTGCAACGGCAGTTGGCGCGGCGATCTTGTGGGCGGTCGCACTGGCAGGATGCAACAGCGGCGGAGGAGGCGCGGTGAGCCCGGCGGGCCAAGCCGGGGTCCGCGACGAATTCGAGCATCATCGCGGTCGATTGCATCACGCAAAGGGCGTATGTGCCGCTGCCCGGCCTGAACGACAATCTGCACGGACAAGTCGCAGTGCTCGATTTGAGCGTCGATCCCGACCAGGCCAACCCGCTGATTACGATCATCGATATCGGACAAATCGCGTTGCCGCGAGCGGCGGCGGTGCATCTTGAAAGCGGTACCGTGCTGGTGCTGGTGGACAACGTGCTCGATACGGGCGTGCTGCTGCTGATCAATGAGGCCGACAACTCGCTCAGCGCGATTGCTTTCCCGACCGGCAGCCGTCCCGGCGAAAACTCGGGCGTGGTGGTCGATCCGGAAAACCTGACCGCGCTGATCTCGATGACCGACTCGGTCGATGATTGCACGGCTGGACTCGGCGGATGCACCAGGCGGTGTTCAATCTCACCTCGCGCACATTTGGTCCGCTGATTTTGACGTTGTTCGACGTGGATAGTTTCGCGCTGAACTTTTCGGACAACGTGGCGCTCTTTTCGTCCGATCTGGTTACGCCGCAACTTTTGGCGGTGAACGTACCGAAGGCGGACGTCTGCTCGATTATCGACAAGAACGTGGAGAATCTCAACGCCGATCCGGACGGGATCGCGGTGGATCCGACCACCAATATCTGGGTCGCGGGGAACTTCGAATCGCCACTCGCTTCGGTGATCAATTTTAACGGTTCGACCTTTACTGGCAGCGGCACTCTGACCTGCACGCTGACGGAGGCCGGCACGCCGCCCAATTCGATTAATCACGACACGGGGACTGGCGCATCGGGGATGGCGGGGGTGGCGATCAATCCGCGGACGCATCAGGCGCTCGTGACGGCGGTGGACGGCAATCAGATCGCGCTGCTAAGCCTCCCGAAGAAGACACTGACGCAAATAACGGCCGCGGACGTCAGCAGCGTGAGCGCCACTATCCCGCCGGATCCGGAGGGCACAGACTTCAACGCGGCAGAATTTCCGTACGGTGTCGTAATCGATAGTTGTCAAAATCGGGGCTACGTACTGGACGACAGCCGGAGCTTTCTGGCGCAGGTGGATCTGAAGACTCTCCAGAAGCATCCCGAGGTGATCGGCACGGCGCTGCCTGCGGGCACCTGCGCCGGCGTATCCACCTCGTTCCAATGTGACAACGGCAACGGAGTGCGATTCTATCCGCTACCCGGGGCGTCGAGCAGTTCATCGATTCCGCTGCCAGCACAGTTTTCCGATGAACCTTACAAGCGCCGGAAGAGCGCGAAGTATCGAAACTAACAAGTCAAATTTGATCGTCCATCTTTTCGGATGAGGGCAGCTTCGATGACCAAACCTAGTTTCACGAAAGGATCAGAAGTGCCGGGTATTTCCAGCGAAGGAAGGCAATTGCCGCGGCGCCTGTCGTTCAGAGCGTCGCTTGTCTGGCTTAGCCTGCTCGCGATGCTACTGGTCCCGCTGAACGTTATGAGTGGCAGCCGCCTTCCCGGCGAACGTCGCGCGCATCATGGCGCTCGCCATCACCACCGTGGTCGTGATGGAGTACCGACTGACCCTCCCCCGCGGACAGGTCGTTTAGCAGCGGCAGAATGCGAGGTGCCCTCCGGATTGGCAAAGCTGTCCAAGTGTATCGGCAGCGATACGGCCAAAACGGTGATAATCGGGGGCGCAACTGGAACGGGAGACTGCGCCGGCAGCGGCGTCACTGCCTATGTAGATCAGGCGGCGATGACGATGGGGCGGATCACGATTAACGCTGGCAGCGCACTCAAGGTGTTCGATCGGACAGCGCAATTGCCTGTGAAAGTCCATACTACCGGTATGGATGTGTTCGGCACCTTTGAAGTTGGTAACCCGGTGTGCCCGATCGGCACCATCAATCCTGCGACGGTGGTGAAGTTTACCTTCAAAGGACCTAAAGATCCCACCTGCACCAACAACAGTTGTCCCGGCTATACCAAGGGAATCCAGGTCGAGAAGGGCGGTACGCTTCGGATGTTTGGGGCGAAAGGAGCGCCTGCCAAAGGTGTGAGTTGGACCAATCTCGCAGACGCGGCAGGTCCGATAACCTACGACGCGGCCCACAACGTCAAGCGCCCGGCGAAATCACCCACCCAGATCGTGGTGGCTGACGACGTAACAGTGAAACCGAACGCATGGCAGGCGAACGATGTGATAGCGGTCGCAGGCACTGGCTTCAGTCCGTTCGAGACCGAGTTCGTAACTATTCTGAGCTTCGGCGCACTGACGGCGGCAGGCCGGATCGTTAACCTTTCACCATTCACGCCGCTCAAGTTCTACCATTTCGGTTCGTTGCCGCCGACCAAGGGGACAGTCAGCACCTGCAAGGACAAGAATGGCGCGCTGGTTCCGGCTTCTTTTTGCGACAAGGAGGATAGGAACTTTGGCGTTGACGAGCGAGCCGAAGTGGCGCTTATCAGCCGCAACATCAAGCTAAACTCGGACACGCCGGCCGCGGGAATTGACAATCATTGGGGCGGAGAAACGCGGTTCATCGCGGGCTTTGCGGAGGTATCGATCCAGGGAGTCGAAATCGAGAAGTTTGGCAAGGAAAAGCTTGGGAGCTATCCTTTGCATTTCCATATGGATGGCGACGTGGTGAAGAGCGGATCGAAGGTGCTGCTCAACGCGAATAGCATCCATCATAGCTACAACAAGTGCATCACCGTACATTCGACCCAGAATCTGACTATCACGAATAACGTGTGCGCGCGGATCGTCGGGCACATCTTCTACGAGGAAATCGGCGACGAGGATAACATCACGTTCACCCACAATTTGGGCCTGGGCGCGATGAGCAATTCGTTCGACATCAACGACTCCTTCAACGCGACCGATAACACCGGATACAAGAGGGACGGCCTGATCAAGGCTTACTGGTGGCCGGGCGACTACCTGGTCGATCCACTCAACCTGGCTACCAACAAACTGCCGTTCGATGCGTTCAAGATTCGCGACACCGACGATCCGTCGAATGGGACGGCGGGCCAATGCTTCAAGTTTGGCGATCCGAACGGTGCCGATAACGGCTCCTTTCTTCCAGCTGACCCATCGACCCCTCCATGTAAATCGACAGACTACTACCTCGAGCCCCCATCAGGATTCTGGATTGTCAATCCGAGTGCCAAGCTGAGTGCCAATTCGATAGGTGGGTGCCAGGGAGAAGGCAAGGGCTACTGGTACGTGCCACCTTCGAGAGGACCCTTGGGCAGCAAGAAATTCATCCCGGTCGGCACCTACGCCGGCTTAGGCGATCCGCACGGAGAATTCACCGACAATCGCGTTCACGGCTGCGATTCCGGACTCTACAGCGGTGACCAGCAGGATATCACAGCGGAAGCGCTGCAGCCCTATCAGAACGGAGTAAAGTCGTCGACCAGCCATCCGGTGGTCGGAGAATTCACCGGAATCGTAGCGACGCGTAACCGCAATCGGGGGCTTTGGTTGCGACCTAATTTCTACACCGTAAGGGATGCCCGGCTCGCGACTAATCGGGATAGCGTGTCGCTGGTGACTTCCGGAGGCCCTGACGGCAACTATCCCGGAATCTATTCGCTGTTTAAAGATGCGGTAGTAGTAGGAGTCAGCCAGAATAACGTCGATCGTTTTGGACCATGCCCGGGCATCAGGAATATTGCCAATTTTTCCCAGGCAGGCGGCGGTAGATTCGGTTGCATCGACAAGACAACCGCCAAGAAAGGCTCGACAGGCACCGGCGGCGACCTAATCGGCAACGGTTACCCCGACAACCGATGGAACCTGGCCGGATACATGATCTATGACGGTCCGGCGCTGATATTCCATGACCGCTTCGTCAATTTCAAAGTCGATCCAACCAATCTGCTGACGACCACCGACGCAGCTTTTCTCAGCACTCCGCCGCCGCCAACTCCTCCGCCTCCTAGCGGAGTGTACGAAGGTGATGCCGCGTTGGGATGGTTTCAGGGCAATCAAAGCTCCTATCCGACCGCGACCGCAAGTAAGGACCTGGTCTGGGACAAGACGGATTTTCGGCATCAGGTATATACTGATCAGGTCAAGATTTCCGGCTTCCTGGATGGCGACAAGAACACTGCAATTATCGATCTCGACGGGACGCTTAGCCGCTACAAGGTCAAGGCAATCAGCGATACGACCTTGGACGGGCACCTGCATCCAATTTCGCTCAACAACCTGGAGCTGAATGCCGCGGGCGGCGATCCCGGCGGTTCAGTTGATGAGTGCCAGGCAACTGGGAAACAGGATGCGAAGCTCGAGGGACGCGCCAGCGCGAACCTGTCGCCAGGAGAAGTAGGAGCGCTCGAATTCGAGGCGCTATTTCCGAATCCGCCCGCACCGGACGCGAAGGTTGATGACAAACGGCACGAGCAGAAAATTTCATTCACCAAGGACTCGACAGAATTCAGCGGAGCGCTCCTTCAACATCCAGTCATGGTTCTGGACGGCCGCGATGCGCAAGGGATTTGGGAGCCTAAGGTGCAGTCTGGTTATGGCTACACCGTAAGCGCGAGCGCGGGCCTCCCTGCGGTCGTGCATGTAGGCTTGGCGGACGTCGTGAAGCCTAACATCACGGAAGACACGCCTTTCTACGTGCGGGTGGGTATCTGCTATCAAGGCACTGGCACCAACGCACAGAATGGACATCCTAAGGAAGGCGCTTTAACCGTTACTCAAGGCTACAGATCTTGGGGCGGAGGTGGCGTCGATCCTGCCGATCAGCTAATCAGGACGGCCTACAACCAGTTGGATGGCCAGGCCAATGGACTGACCAAGACCGAGTCTTGCTTCAATATTGACCATCAAAACTATGTCAAGAACCAGACCTGTCCATCGGTTGGAGTGTTTCCGTTGCTGAGTGATACCTGCCCGGCGGGTGCGGACAAGAAAGACACCACGCGCAAGCTGTGCATCTACTCGAAGAAGACCTTGGAAGAGGCCGATTCGACCTGTACCAATCCCTCGTGTCTCGTTTCCGGAGGGAAGCCGGTGCTGGACAAGTATTTCTATGATCCGACTACGGGCTGGCTCTTCTTCAACGTCGCACAGACCAGGGCCAACGCGCTCGGACCTTCGCCGCTGGGTGCATGTACGGGAGCAACCACAGATCCGTACTTTTGTCCCTCGAAGACAGGAGGCGAGAGTTACTATGTGTGTCCGGCTGAGGGGTGCTTTAGCTACGCCGTCACTTTGAACGATCCAAGCTGGGCTCCGGCGGCGTCCAACTGTCCGGATCCTTACGTCGCATACGGCACTCCGGCGACACCAACGCTCGATGGCAAACTGGTATCGGTTATCGATAGCAGCACAGTGACTCGGGTTCAGGACGCGGGAAAGGACGGTAAGTTCCCGCACTACAATCCGGCCGCCGAGCCGAAGGACTGCGTAACGCCGTAGTGACGAGATCTAGCAGGGTGTGGCATGAGGTCGAACGATTAACCCCGCAAACGGGCGTCGAGCGCACCCAGGATTGAAATTCGGATGCAAGCGAAGTTTGGGAGAAATATCGAACGTTTGGCTGGAGCATCGAGTATGGTGACTCTTCGAGGTCTGACAACCTGGCGCAACGGGCGAAGTCGAGTGAGTTACTCGATTGTAAGTGTCGCGCTGCTGGCGATGGCATTCGGTTGGGCTATCCAGCTTGCAGGACCTAGTAGCGCCCGCGCTGACGAGCTAACTGAGGTAGCGAACCGATCGCTGAATGAACCAGGAATCTTCTCAACGGCAGAGCCGTCGGTTCAGGCAGAAGTTGCAGGCCAGCCGCAGAGACGTCTGAAGGGCGCGCCGCCTGATCCTTGTTTGAAGAACCTGCCGGTTCCGGTGCCGCAAGGCGGAGCGCATCGAGTGATCCAGTTGGTCAACTGTTCGAGCCAGACCATGCTGGGAGCTGCGAACGCCGCTGCGAGATTCGGAACACCACTCACTCCGGTATTGCCGCGCGAGAAGACCTGGGTGCTGAAACCTGCGGGATCGCCCAACAACGCAAACGTTCTGACCATCGACATACCGCCGCAATGGGAAAATACCAAACCCGAAGGCAGTGTAGGTCCACGGCTCTGGGCGAGAACTGGTTGTCGATATGATGTCGCGTCGGATCGGGCGCAGTGCGAGACAGGCGGCTGCGGCGGCAAGTACGATTGCAGCAAGGCCAAGCTGGGAGCATCAGTCGGGACAACAGTTTCGGAGTGGACCTTCTACGAGCCAGTTGAGAGCGGCGATCACAAGATCAAGTACTTCAAGGATTCCCCGGATATCAGCGCGGTGGATGGAGTGAATCTGAACATGGACATCCAGCCGCTCGGCGGCAGCCCAAAAGATCCGTTTGACGCGCAAGGCGGTCACGATATCGGATGGCTGGCGGAAAACTACCCGCTCAGCCAACACGGCAAGGATCTTCGGGCAGCGGGCAAATGCGACCCCGATTTTCGGCTCAAGCGATCGGATCTCACGACCGGCTTGTATGCATTTGTGATCGTAGCGAACGACCGCAAACCGAAGGGAGGAGATGGGACGGTGGCCTGCTTCTCGAATTGCGCTAGATACGCCTACCCGACACCGCCGGATAAGAGCTGCGACGCCAGCGATCGCGATTCGAAGTGCTATAAGTGGAAGGCTTTTTGTCTCGGCGATCCTACGCAATACGGCCAGAAGTGCACTAAAGACAGTGACTGTCCGGTGGCGGGTTCGTGTTGGGATAATCCAGGCTCTAAACTCGACCATACCTGCCAGGGCCGGGCATTCATCAAGAAGAACACCTGTCCCGAAAAAGTTTGTACCTTTCCTTACAACTATAGAGATCCGGTCAACGGTACAGTCTTCAAATCCACACAGCCTCCGTTCGGCAATTGCGACGATGTCAGCACGGACAAGCGCGACTGCATCGGCGACGACACCATTCACGAGGTATTGCCCAAGGCGTATTCGTGGCCCAACGATCCGCAGGTTTACGGTGGCGACGCGAAAGCCTACCGAGTCATCATCGCGCCAGGCGGCACCAACATCCCGATTACGCCCTTGGCACCCATTCCGGTATGCAGCACGCTGCCCGGGATATACGACTATTCCAAGTGGTATGGAGGGGCGGGGAAGTGCATAAACGGGAACACCGACTGCCATCCCTGCGACATCGAGCTAAACAAAAACGGCGCGGTGTTCGGGGTAGCGCGTCCGAGACCTGATTCGTGGTCTTGCAACCTTCCTCCCGCGGCTTCCGGGAACGACGGGGTTATCTGCAAGTGGAAGTAGCCGGACCGCAACCAGCTCGGCGAAGTAAGTAAGAACAGCTAGAAAGAGGTGTGCGGCAGGGATCGATTACTGCCGCACACTTCATTTCGGGCAGATCAATTCCGGGATGTTTCAATCATTCGCGCCGCGCGGGTATCCTGAAGGACCAGATGATCAGCGCTGACGAAGCTCTCCAAATCGTGCTCGACAATGTGAGTCCGCTCGGCGTCGAGCGGGTCGCGATGGTCGATGCGCTCGGCAGGATGCTGGCCGAGGAGATCCGCTCCTCGCGCGATATCCCGGGCTTCGACAACTCCGCGATGGATGGCTACGCGGTGCGCGCGGCCGATATCGCGAGTGCGTCGGAGAGCAATCCGGTCAGGCTGGCCGTGGTCGAGACCGTGGGCGCGGGGCAGATACCGACGCGCCGGGTCAAGGCCGGAGAGGCGGTGCGCACGATGACCGGTGCGCCGATCGCGGAAGGCGCCGACGCGATAATCCAGGTCGAGCGCACGCGCGGCGGCGGCGATAGCGTCGAGATCCTGGCGCCGGCCGAGGCGCGATCGTTCATCCGGCCGCGCGGCGAGGATCTCAAGCTTGGGCAGTTGGTGATGTCGGTGGGGAAACGGCTCACGCCGGCGGACCTCGGGATGCTCGCGTCGGTGAATCGCGCGATGGTCGAGGTGAATCGGCGTCCGCGGGTCGCAATCGTTGCGACGGGCGACGAGCTGGTGGATGTCGATCAGCCGCCCGTGGGCGCGCAGGTCGTGAACTCGAGCGCATACGCGTTGGCGGGTGCGACGCTTGAATGCGGCGGCCTGCCGACGATCCTGAAAGTGGCGCGCGACGAGCGCGACGAGATCACCGCGCGGCTCGCCGAGGCGATGACGTTCGACGTGGTGCTCTCGACCGGCGGCGTGTCGGTCGGGCAGTTCGATCACGTCAAGGGCGCGCTCGACGCGCTCGGGATGAAGCAGTTGTTTCATGGCGTCGCACAGCGGCCGGGGCGTCCGCTCAAGTTCGGCACTTGTGGCTACCGGCCGATTTTCGGTTTGCCGGGGAATCCGGTCTCGACGCTGGTCTGCTTCTATCTTTACGCGCGCCCCGCGATTCTGAAGATGGGCGGCCGGCGCGACGTTGGGCTGCCGCGGGTGCGGGCGCGATGCGGCGTCGATATCAAAATCGCGAAGGACCTGACCGAGTTTGTGCGAGTGAAGCTCGCGCGCGACGGCGATCAAATCGTGGCGACGCCGACCGGCAATCAGGGGTCGGGAATTTTGAGTTCGATGTCGCTGTCGGACGGGCTGCTGATCGGACCGGCGGCGACGAATCTACTCGAAAAAGGCGCTCAGGCGATGGTCTTGTTGGTCGGCGGAACCGAAACGCTGGGCGCGGACGCGGGCGGCGCGGTGACGGAAGACACGCTGTTTACGTCGCGGCGCCAGAGCCATTGAATGACCAGCGTCACGGCGGCGCCGAAGATCGCGGAAGCGAGGATCAGGCTCGACACTCTCATCCCGACGAAGACGCCGAACGGCAACAGGTAGAACTTGATCAGGTCGAACTGATAGTTCGCGTAGATGACGTACAAAACCCAGAGGACGAGGATGGCGCCTAAGATGAATCTGGGGGTTTTGACAAATGCGGGCATCGCGGCGCGGCCTCCTGAGGGTGCGATGTGAAAAGCTTGTCCGCTGAAATCGCGCTTGTCAACGCAGCGACATGGGGTGGAAATGCCGATGCAGCCAAATTCACTGCGGCCGAAGGAGATCGATGCGGTTCCGCGTAGGCAACGGATTCGACTTTCATCCGCTCGAAGCGGGCCGGCGGCTGGTGCTCGGCGGAGTCGAGATCGCGCATGAGAAGGGGCTGCGCGGGCATTCGGACGCCGACGTAGCGGCGCACGCGCTCGCCAACGCGATCCTGGGGGCGATCGGTGCGGGCGACTTGGGGCGTCATTTCCCGGACAGCGATCCGCAGTACAAGGATGCGGACTCGATCGCGCTGCTCGCGCAGGTCGGCAAACTTGCGCGCGAGCGCGGATGGCGCCTCGGCAACGCGGACCTTACGATATTTGCGCAGGCACCGCGCCTGAAGCCGTACCTGGATGCGATGCGCGGGCGAATCGCGGCGGCGCTCGAGGCGGACCAATCGACGATCAATGTGAAGGCGTCGAGTCCGGAAGGAATCGGCGCGCTGGGTCGCGGCGACGGAATGGCGGCGGCGGCAATCGTGATGCTCGAGGCGGATTAACGAGCCGCGAGCATCGTCGCGACGCAGCGGTAGGATGGCGGTGCAGTCGAATCACGGCATCTGAGCTGCTGGCGTTAGATTCAGATCGCGCTCGAAACAAGCCGGAGAGATGGGAAAATCGCAGATGCTCGCGCGCTCGCGGGTCGTCGCGACGTGGCAGCGCTCTTGCTCTCCCTCAAGAGCAGCGGCGGATCACGGCATCCGCGTCCTGACAGGGAGGGTTAAGCGACATGTTCGCATGGATTTTTATCGGACTAATCTCGGGCTGGCTCGCCGGCAAGATCGTCAATGGCAACGGCTACGGCGTGATGGCGGATATCGCGCTTGGCTTGGTCGGCGGAATCGTGGGCGGGATGATTTTCGCGATCCTTGGCGTGCAGGCGCATAACTTCGTCGGCGCGATCCTGATGTCCACCGCAGGCGCAACGACGCTGGTGATCGCGACGCGAATTATCCGCGACGAAATCTGATTGGCCTAATCAACCGGCTCGCCCAAAATCGAATAGCCGTTCGCCATCCTGAATAAACGAACGCCCCTCGGTTGCCCGCTATCGCGCTTTCACTCAGACTGATCGGCGCTGGTGGCGATGAAACTGAGGGGCGCAATATCGGGATTCGGCGAGGTCGCGGCAAGGGCTCATCTGCCGGGATGGTGCACGCGCGACAACGTGAATATCAGCGCGGTGCACGATCCGGTTGCCGAGCGCAGGCATGAGGCAATTCGGCTGATCAAGAGTGTCCGGGTTTATGACGATCTCCGCTTGATGCTCGACGGCGAGGCGGTGGACTTCGTCGATATCGCGAGTCCGCCGGCGCTGCACGCCCGTTCGATTCGCGCGGCGCTCGAGGCCGGCGCGCACGTACTGGTCGAAAAGCCGCTCTGCCTCGATTTCGGGGAATTCCATCGGTTGAAGCGCCTGGCGGTCGAAAAACGCCGCGTGCTGATGTGCGTGCACAACTGGAAGTATGCGCCGCCGTATGCGGCGGCGCGGCGCGCGATCGAGCAAGGGCGTCTCGGTGAAGTTTGGTCCATCACGATCGATCGACTGCGCACCGAGCCCGCGGGCGCGGGCGGCGCTGGCGGCAAGTGGCGAACGTCGTCGGCGTCGGGCGGCGGAATCCTGATCGATCATGGCTGGCACGTTTTCTACCTGATGCACTGGCTGCTGGGCGGCGCCACACCCTTCTCGATTTCCGCGCGCCTCGAGACGCCGGCTGGTTGCGAGGTGGACGAAGTGGCAAGAGTGAATATCCTGTTTGAGAACGGCGTAACCGCGAAGTCCCATCTTTCGTGGCGCGCATCGAGCCGCCGAACGTCGGCGAAAATCCTGGGTGCGCTCGGGCTTATGGTAATAGAAGGTGACCGGGTCATCCTGAGCAAAATGGACGGGAGCACAGAAGATCTGTCGGCGCCTGACGTCGCCGCCGATTCGTACCATCCGGCGTGGTTCGGCGGCGTGGCCGAGGAGTTCGAGCAGGCGGTTGCAACAGGTCCCGATTCGATTGTCGCGCGGCAGAATCTTGCCGAGGCCGGCGCGGCGATTGGCATGATCGCGGCTGCACGAGAATCGGCGACGATTGGCGGCGAGGACGTCGATATGCCGAAGGTAACTTGAGCATCGGCGGAAATTCCCTAAAATCGACCTTTCTGACCGACTGACCGCTCGGACGGTAGCTTGACTTATCTGATATGGACGGTAGAGTTGCCTCTTGACCGAATGGTTAGGCTAATCGGTGGTGCGGAGGATCAAATCGGTCAGTCCGGGCGGTCGATCGTGAAGATTTGCGCGAAGATTGGTGGCACAAATTACGAAATAAGGGGCAGGATTTCAGGCATCTATGGGCGCATCGCAGGCTAAAGGGATCGAGCAACGGGCTGGGTCGCAGGATTCACGCGACGAGATATTGAAAGCCGCGATGCATCTGTTTGCCGATCGCGGATTTCATGAAACCTCGATGTCCGAGGTCGCGCGCGAGGCGCGGGTCAGCAAGGCGCTGATTTTCTGGCATTTCAAGACCAAGGAAGAGCTGTTCGTCGCGGTGTTGAATCGATTGCTCGAGCCGTACGTGATCGATTTTGCGGAAGAGGCGGGGGCCCTGGATGAGCGCGCCCAGATTCAGAAGCTGGTCGAGTTCTATCTGCTGTTCGTGCGTGAGAATGTGAGTTCGGTGCGTTTCTTCCTGGCGCAGATGCTCCACGATCCGCATCTGTCGGAGAGTCTCAACGAACAAGTGCTGCGGCTCTACAGCGGCTACCGGGATTTGCTGACCGAGCTGATAGCGCGGTCGCAGGAAAAGGGCATCTGCACTCGCCGTTTCGCGCCCGAGGCGGCGACCAGTTTCCTGCTGTCGGCGCTGAATGGTTTATTGATCGAACATCTGTTCATGGGCGCCAAAGCGGTGGATTCGGAGGGCGCAGTCGCGATGGTGGGGGAGTGGCTGTTCGGCGACTCGAAGGAACCATCGCCAGAAGGCGGCAATCCGGCTGCCTGATTTTCTGAACGAGTAGAGAGAACATCCAAAGATGCGCATTCCGCTTAGACAGATGATCGATCTCGGCCGGTATATCGGTTCCAAAAAGCGCGCGGGCGAGAAATATTTCCCGTTGGTGTTGATGCTCGAACCGCTGCACGCGTGCAACCTCGCCTGTATCGGTTGCGGGCGAATCGTCGAGTACAAGGACACGATTCGCGACATGATGACGCTCGACGAGGCGCTCAGGTCGGCGGAGGAAGCGAACGCGCCGATCGTTTCGATCTGCGGCGGCGAACCGCTGATGTACAAGCATATCGCGCCGCTGACCAAGGGATTGATCGAGCAGCAGAAGCGCCACGTGATGATCTGCACCAACGCGATCCTGCTCGAGCGCTTCGTCAAACAGGTCGAGCCAAGCCCGTACTTGAGCTTCAATATCCATCTTGACGGGATGCGCGAGACCAACGATCGCGTGACCGATCGCCAGGGTCATTTCGACATCGTGGTGAAGATGATCAAGATGCTGAAGGAGAAGGGCTATCGCGTGCAGACCAATACGACGGTCTTCCGCGAGACCACCAGCGAGGAACTCGAGGACATGATCAAGTTCCTGACGACGCTGAAGGTGGATGGGATGCTGCTCAGCCCGGGCTATCACTACCAGGTGCTGGGCAATGACGAGGTGTACCTCAAGAAAGAGGAGATGCCTCACAAGTTCATGAAGGTTCGCGACATGGCGAACGACTACAAGATCGTCAACACGCCGATCTACCTCGACTACCTGGTCGGCAAGCGCGATCTGACCTGCAGTCCGTGGACGACGGTGACGCGCAATCCGCAAGGATGGAAGGGCCCCTGCTACCTGATCACCAACGGGCATTACAAGACGTTTGAAGAAATGCACGCGGCGACCGATTGGGAATATTACCGGACCAAGCAGGACATCCGATGCCGCGACTGCAAGCTGCATTCGGGATTCGAGGGCACGGTCGCGCTCGATTTCGGCAAGAACCTGAAAGATTCGTGGCGGATGGTCCGTCACTACGTGGCCTAGAAGAAAAAGCATTGTTCGACCTCGATCGCTATCTGAAAGAGCGCGCCCAACTGATCGACCGGGAGTTGGCGGCCAGTATCGATGAGCCTCGGGGCGCGGCGGCGCGCCTGTACGAGGCGATGCGCTACAGCTTGCTCGCGGGCGGCAAACGGCTGCGGCCGGTGCTGGTGCTCGCGTCGTGCGAGGCGGTGGGCGGAAAGATCGAAGCTGCGATGGGACTCGCGTGCGCAGTCGAGATGATTCACACCTATTCGCTGATTCATGACGACCTGCCGTGCATGGACGACGACGATTTCCGGCGCGGACGCCCGACCAATCACAAAGTTTATGGCGAAGCGATCGCGACGCTCGCTGGCGATGCCCTGCTGACCGACGCGTTCGAGGTGCTGGTGCGCAAGTCGCCGGACAGCGCGGAGCCGAGGATCGTGCTCGAGACAATCGCGGAACTGGCGAACGCGGCAGGCTCGGCAGGGATGGTCGGCGGGCAGGTGATCGATCTGCTCGGCGAGGGCAAGTCGAAGACGATCGACGAGCTCGAGGAACTGCACGCGAAGAAGACGGGCGCACTGTTTTTGGCGTCGGTGCGCGGCGGCGCTCGGCTCGGCGGCGCGAACGAATCGCAGATCGAATCGCTGGATGCGTACGCGCGGGCGCTCGGCCTCGCGTTCCAGGTCGTGGATGATTTGCTCGACGTGCAAGGCACGCCTGAACAGATGGGCAAGCGCACACAGAAGGATCAGGAGCGCGGCAAGGCGACCTATCCGGCGATATTGGGAATCGAACGATCGGTCGATTTGGCGCGCGAACTCGAAAGCAGGGCTAATCGCGCGCTTAAGGGCTTCGACGCCGGCGCCGAGCCGCTCAGGCATCTCGCGACGTTCGTGGTGGAGCGCAAGCTGTGAGCGAGCTGTCGGCAATCGCGATCGGGCATCAGCAACCGCGCCAGGCGATGCTGGTCGAGCTGGGGCGTCTCGAGCTGCGCGACTATACGCCGCCGCGTCCCGGGCCCGGCGAGCTGTTGATCGAAGTGCGCTGCGCGCTTAGCTGCGGCACCGATCTGAAAACATTTCGCCGCGGTCATCCGATTTGGAAACTGCCGACGCCGTTCGGTCACGAATTTTCAGGCGTGGTGGTCGAAGCCGGCGCGGGCGTGAAGTCATTCAAGGCGGGCGACGAAGTGATGGCGGCGCCGACTGCGCCGTGCGGGATTTGCTTCTACTGCCAACACGGGCAGGAAAATCTGTGCGCGCTCGCGATGGACAAGATGGTGATGGGCGCGTACGCAGACCTGCTGCTGCTGCCGGCGCACGTCGTCGCGCGCAACACGTTTATCAAGCCAGTGGGATTGCCGTTCGAGGAGGCCGCGCTGCTGGAACCGCTCTCGTGCGTGATTCATGCGCAGGAAATGGCGCATCCGCAGAAATCGGAATCGGTGCTGATTATTGGCGGAGGCGCATTCGGCCTGATGCACATGCTCGGGCTGAAAGCGTCGGGGGTGCGCGAGGTAGCGGTGCTCGGACGCGGCGCACAGCGGCTCAAGTGGGCCGCGGAAATGGGCGCCGACGAGGTGATCGATGCGCGCGGCGACGGTGCGATCGCGGAAGTGGCGCGGCTCAACGGCGGCTTCGGGCCGGACCTCGTAATCGAATGCACCGGCCAGGTTCAGGGCTGGGAGGATGCGCTCGCGCGGGTGCGTCGCGGCGGCCGGGTGGTGTTTTTCGGCGGATGTCCGTCCGGCACGAAGCTCAGCGTCGATACGCGCCGGATGCATTACGACAATCTGACATTGATTGCGCCGTTTCATTCTCGTCCGCGCGACGTGCGGCGCGCGTTTGAATTGCTGGCGGCGCGGACGGCGGGATTTGGCGCGATCGTGAATGCGCGGCGCTCGCTCAGCGAACTGGCGGAAGTATTTGCGATGCTCGAGCGCGGCGAGGTGCTGAAGTGCGCGGTAATTCCGTAGCGGTCGTTCGAGGCGAGTCGCGCGCGCATGACAACCGTTGTCAGAGCGCCGGATCGTGTCGGAGGGGCCGCAGGCAATGCGGGAAGATGGTGGCGGGAGCGGGATGAGGATCAAGCTGGGAGAAATATGAGTCAGGCAATTTCTATCGACAATATGGCGGCGCTGTCGCCGCACGACGAGTTCGTGGCCAAGGTCGATTACACGATCGAACGCGCGCAAAATTCGCTGCTCGCGCTGCAGAAGCCCGAGGGCTACTGGCACGGCGCGCTCGAAGCGAACGCGGAGATGAACGCCGAGTACATCATCTTCACCCACTTCATGGACACGGTCGATATCGAACTCGAAGCGCGGCTCAAAAAATATCTGCTCGATACGCAGAGCGCGGACGGAAGCTGGAGTCTCTTTCCGGGCGGCGAGGGCTATCTGTCGAGCACGATCGAGGCCTACTTCGCGCTCAAGCTGACGGGCATGCGGGCTGGCGACGAACCGATGGCGCAGGCGCGGCGCTGGATCCTGGCGAAGGGCGGAATCGTGAACTGCGGCACGCTCGCCCGCTTCTACCTGGCGGCGATGGGGCAGATCACGTGGGACGCGACCGCCGCGCTGCCGATCGAAATCGTGCTGCTGCCGAACTGGTTTCCGATCAACATTTACGAATTGGGATCGTGGGCGCGCGGCACGCTGATGGCCTTGATGCTGATGCAGACGGCTCGGCCGGCCAAGCAGATCGACTATCAGAGGGGCATCCTGGAGCTGTATATACAGCCGCCGCATTTCACGAAGTTCAAGCAGCCGCGCGGCAAGAAGCTGCTCTCGCTGCGCAATTTGCTTAACGTTGGAGATCGGGGACTACGCCTTTACGACAAGCACAATGTTGCGTCGCTGCGCGCTAGTGCGATCCGCAAGACGGAAGAATGGATCGTCGACCATCAGGATGAAAACGGCTCGTGGGGCGGAATCGAGCCGTGCTATCTGCTGAGCGCGATGGCGCTCAAGGCGATTGGCTATCGCAACGATCATCCGGTGCTGAGAAAGGCGATCGCTGCTTCGCGCGAACTCGTCTGGGATTTTCCGGATAGCGCGCTATACATGCCGTGCGTTTCGCCCAACTGGGACTCGGCGTTGGCGGGGCGCGCATTGCTGGACTCGGGAATTGCGGGAGATCATCCGGCGCTGCGCAAGGCGGCGTCGTGGTTTATCGATCACCAGATTTTCAATAAGGGCGATTGGTCGGTGAAGCGGCCAGCGCTCGAAGCGGGCGGATGGGCATTTCAGTTCTACAACGACTCCTACCCCGACGTGGACGATTCGGCGGTGATACTTTCGGTGCTGGCCGAGTCGAGCGTGGGTGACGCGGCGGCGAAAGAACGATCGATGCGCGCCGGCGCGAACTGGGTAATGGGGATGCAATCGAAGGACGGCGGATTTGCCGCGTTCGATGCCGACAACGATTCGACCTGGATGAATCATTTGCCGCTCGCGGACGTCGAGGCGGTCACCGATCCCTCGTGCCCCGATCTCACCGGCCGCGTGCTCGACATGATGGCGTCGGTCGGCTATCGGAGCGATCATCCGGTCGCCAAACGCGCGATCGAATGGCTGAAGCGCAATCAATCGAGCCACGGCGGATGGTGGGGCCGGTGGGGCGTGAATTACATCTACGGAACCTCGTCGGCGTTGTCGGGCTTGCGCGCGATCGGCGTCGATATGAAGCAGCCGTGGATCAGGCGCGCGGTCGCGTGGCTTAAGTCTAAGCAGAACGCCGATGGCGGATGGGGCGAGAGCCCGCTCTCGGACCAGGATCCGGCGTGGCACGGGCGCGGCACGAGTACGGCGTCGCAGACCGCGTGGGCATTGATTGCGCTGGTCGCGGGCGAGGACGACGTAAGCGAATCCGCGATGCGCGGCGCGCAGTGGCTCTCAGAGCGGCAGAACGACGACGGCGCTTGGGACGAGACGGAGCATACCGGCAACGGTTTCCCGAATCATTTTTATCTTCGCTACCATTTGTATGCGCATTATTTTCCGCTGATGGCGCTCGGACGTTTTCGGCGGCGGCTAATGGAACGGTCGGCGCGTTAGAGCTTGCGCGATGAAAGCGATTTCAATTCTAGGCTCGACCGGTTCGGTGGGCGTGACGACGCTGGACGTCGTCGGCCGCTTCAAGGATCGATTTCGCATCGTCGCGATGGCGGCTGGCCGCAACCTGGATTTGTTCGCCGAGCAAGTCAAAGCGTTTCGCCCCGAACTGGTTTCGGTCGCGACGCCGGAACTCGCGAAGGAACTCGCTGAACGAATCGGCGGCGAACGCGTGACGATCGTTCATGGACTCGAAGGCGCGATCGCGGTCGCGACGCATCCTGAATCGAAGCTGGTGATGTCGGCGCTGGTCGGCGCGATGGGACTCAGGCCGACGTTGGCGGCGATCAACGCGGGCAAGGATATCGCGTTTGCGAACAAGGAAGTGCTGGTGATCGCGGGCGAGTTGATCACGGCCGCGGTGGAGAAAAATCGCGTGCGCCTGTTGCCGGTCGATAGCGAGCACAACGCGATCTTTCAGTGCCTCGAAGGGCGCGGCCGCGCCGGGCTGAAGAGAATCATCCTCACCGCGTCGGGCGGGCCGTTTCGCGAACTGCCGGCCGATCGATTCGCGTCGATTACGATCGAGCAGGCGCTGAAGCATCCGACCTGGACGATGGGCAGCAAGATTACGATCGATTCGGCGACGCTGATGAACAAGGGCCTCGAGGTGATCGAGGCGCGCTGGCTGTTCGATCTCACCGCGGCGCAAATTTCCGTGGTGATTCATCCGCAGAGCGTGATCCATTCGATGGTCGAGATGGTCGATGGGTCGGTGATCGCAGAGATGGCGATTCCCGACATGGCGATTCCGGTGGCGTACGCACTTGCGTATCCGGATCGCTTGCCGATGCCGCATCTGAAGCGGCTGTCGCTGGTTGAAACCTCGAAACTTACATTTGAAGACCCCGACCTGGGGCGCTTTCCGTGCTTGAGGCTCGCTTATGACGCGCTCGAAGCGGGGCACACGATGCCGGCTTGCCTGAACGCTGCGAATGAAGAATTGGTGGCAGGATTTCTCGGCGGGAGAGTGCGTTTCGCCGACATCCCGGGGCATCTCGAATCGGTGATGGCGCGTCATCCGAATGCGCCCGCGCGGACGATCGAGGACCTGCTGGAGACGGACGGATGGGCACGCGCGGCGGCGCGAGAACTGATCGCGGCGAAATCGGTCGCGGCTTGAGATCATGGGCAGCGTGCAAACAAATCCGCAGATCAACCCGGCGTTCGCGCTGGCGTCGATTCCAACGTCGGCGCCGCCGGCTGGTGATTTCGACCTCGTGAGCGCGTATGAATTCTGCGCGCGGCTGGCGCGATCGCACTACGAAAACTTCACCGTCGCGTCGTGGCTGATGCCGCGCGAGATGCGGCCGCACATGTACGCGATTTATGCGTACGCGCGGATGGCCGACGATTTCGCGGATGAGCATCACGATGTCGCGATGCTCGATGATTGGGAGCGGCAACTCGACGGGGCCTACGATGGCACGCCGCGGCATCCGGTGTTTATCGCACTCGCGGACACGGTGCGCCGCTTCGAAATTCCGCGCGCGCCGTTCAAGAATCTGCTCGTGGCGTTTCGCTCCGACGTAAACTTCAAGGGGTTCGACACGCTGGACGATCTGTTCGCGTACTCGCGCAATTCGGCGAATCCGGTTGGTCGGCTGGTGCTCTACCTGTTCGGTTATTGCGACGCAGAGCGACAACGGTTGTCGGACCTGGTGTGCAGCGGATTGCAGCTCGCGAATTTCTGGCAGGACGTCGCGATCGATCTGACCAAGGGCCGAATCTATCTGCCGCGGCGTGACATGGAAAAGTTTGGCGTGAGTGCGGCGGAGCTCGAGGCGCATACGCCGTCGAAGCAATTTATCGAACTGATGCGTCATGAAGTGGGCGTCGCGCGCGCGATGCTGCTGGAGGGCGGCGAGCTGCATCGCGTCGTGGACAAGCGGCTGCGCCGCGACATCGTGATGTTCGCCGGCGGCGGGCTCGCGATCCTGCGCGCGATCGAGCGGGTCGGATACGACGTGGTTCGCGCACGGCCTGAACTCAAGAAATTCGACTATCTCAAACTGGGATGGAGCGCGCTGCGTGGGCGGCTCGAGGGCTGAAGTGGCGGTCGCGGCATCGGCGTCCTCGAGCGCGCACAACGGCGCTTTGCTGGAAGCGGACTACGAGCGATGCGCGCAAGTGACGCGTCGATCGTCGTCGAATTTTTACTACGCCTTCATGCTGCTGCCGGCGGAGCGGCGCCGCGCGCTGCATGCGGTGTACGCGTTCTGCCGTTTCGTGGATGACATCGCAGACGATGAATCGGTGCGCGATCCGGCGTATCTGCTGGACAAATGGCGCGACGAATTGGGACGCGTCTACGCGGGCGATCCAACGCGGCCGGTGTCGCGGGCGCTGGCCGACAGCGTGCGGCGATTCAGGATTCCGCGGCGGCATTTCGAAGATGTGATCGCGGGCGTTGAGATGGATCTCTCGCGCGATCGCTATCCTACGTTCGAGGAGCTCAGGCTGTACTGCTATCGCGTCGCGTCGGCGGTGGGACTGATTTGCATCGAGATTTTCGGGTACCGGAATCCGTCGGCGAAATCGTATGCGGAGAATCTCGGTATCGCATTTCAGCTCACGAATATTTTGCGCGACGTGCGGGAAGATGCCGGACGCAAGCGAATTTATCTTCCGCTCGAAGACCTGAAACGATTCGGCGTCAGCGAGGATGACATCCTGCGCGGCGTCTATAGCGGCAATTTTGTCAGCCTGATGGATTTTGAAGCGAAACGAGCGCGGCAATTTTACGAACTCGCGCTTGGACAACTTGCTCCAGAAGATCGAGCGACGCTGCTGACGGCGGAAGCGATGCGATTAATTTACGGCGCGCTGCTCGAGCGGATTATCAAATCGAATTATCGCGTGCTCGATCGGCGTCACAGCCTTTCGGCGCCGCACAAACTTTACCTGGTCGGGCGCGCGTGGGCCGCAAGTCGATTAAGCGCGCGGATCGGATGACACTTAATTCCGAATGACCACAACCAATACGATGCCTGGCGCGAAGGATGTGGTCGTAATCGGCGCCGGATTCGCCGGACTTAGCGCCGCCGTCGCGCTGGCCAGCAAGGGGTTTCGCGTCGTCGTGCTCGAAGGCAAGCCGGCGCTGGGCGGACGCGCGTATTCGTTCTCCGACGCGGAGACCGGGGATTTCGTCGATAACGGCCAGCACGTGCTGATGGGTTGCTACAGCGAGACGCTCGATTTTATCGAACAGATCGGCGCGCGCGACAAGCTGGTATTTCAGGAGGATCTCGAAATCGAAATGCTGGCCGGAGCGGGACGAAGCGCGCGGCTTCGGACCAGCCGGCTGCCGGGGCCGTTGCATATGTCGGGCGCGCTGCTCGGTTATGGTCATCTGACGACGCGCGAGCGAGTCGCGGCGATGCGCGCGGGGTTCAAGTTGCTGGCGATGCGCCGGCGCGGAGAGTTGAAGAATCTGACGGTGTCCGAGTTGATGGATCGGCTCGGGCAGTCGGAAAATGCGCGGCAATGTTTTTGGTATCCGATATCGGTCGCGACTCTGAATGACGAGCCCGAATCGTCGTCGGCGGAATTGCTGGCGGAGGTTCTGAAGCGCGCATTTTTTTCGCGCCGCCGCGACTCGGCGTTTGTCTATTCGCGGGTGGGGCTCAGCGATCTCTATTGCACGGGCGCGAAACAGTTCATCGAGCGTGCGGGCGGCGCGGTCGAAACGCGGGCGACGGTTGAGATGCTCGAACCGGGTGAGGGCGGAAGAATCCAGAGCGTGAGGCTTCGCGGCGGACGGCGAATCGAGGCGTCGAATTTCATCGCGGCGGTGCCGGCGCCCCAGTTGATGCGGCTCTTGCCGGAGAACGCGGTCGCCAACAATTTCTTCGCGCGGCTGGCGGGGCTGTCCAGTTCGCCGATTATCTGCGCGCACGTATGGTTCGATCGCGAAATCACCGACTCGCCGTTCGTAGGATTTATCGACACGACTACGCAATGGATGTTCAACAAGCGGCGCATCTTCAGCGAGCGCGGCGAGCAGCATCCGGGGTACCTGAGTTTCGTGATCAGCGGCGCGCGCAAGCTGATCGATCTGGGCAACGACGAATTGATCGCAATCGTGATGCGCGATCTAAAGCGGATGATACCGGCCGCGGCGGAAGCGAACGTCGTCAAATGGCTGGTGCTCAAGGAAAAACAGGCGACGATGGCGCCCGACCTGAGTTCGCATGAACTGCGGCCGACGGTCGAGACGCCGATCCCGAATTTTTTTCTGGCGGGCGACTGGATCCAGACCGGGCTGCCCGCAACGATCGAAAGCGCGGTGATTGCGGGACGCGCGGCAGCAAATGCGATAGTATCGCGGGCGGGCGGATAAGCGATGGCGCCGGAAAAAACAAGGACCGCGCTCGTCACCGGCGCCAACGGATTTGTCGGGAGCCACGTTGCGCGCGCGTTGCTGGCGCGCGGCGATCGCGTGCGGGTGCTGGTGCGCGAGCAGGCTGATCTGCGCGCGCTGGCCGGCCTCGACGTGGAAATAATCCGCGGCGATTTGCGCTACTTCGATTCGGTCGAGCGCGCGGTCAAAGGATGCGACGAGGTCTATCACGTCGCGGCTGATTACCGGCTGTGGGTGACGGATCCCGCGCCGATGTACGCCACCAACGTCGAGGGGACCCGGCACGTGCTGCGCGCGGCTGCGGCATCGGGCGTAGTACGAATCGTATATACGAGCACCGTGGGGGCGCTGGGGATACCGCACGGCGGAATCGGGAAGGAGGACACGCCGTCCTCGCTCGACGATATGCCGGGGCATTATAAGCGATCGAAATTCATGGCGGAGCAGGAGGCGCTCGCGGCGGCCAAAAGCGGCGTGCCGGTGGTAATCGTGAATCCTTCAACGCCGATCGGCGCGCTCGATTTCAAGCCGACTCCGACCGGACGAATCATCGTGGATTTTCTGAATCGGCGGATGCCGGCTTACGTCGAGACGGGGCTGAATTTGGTCGATGTCGAGGACGTCGCGCGCGGCCATCTGCTGGCGGCGGAGCGCGGACGTATCGGTGAAAAATACATTTTGGGCGGGGAAAACGTCACGCTCAGGGATTTTCTGGGACGCCTCGCGAGCATTTCGGGACTGCCCGCACCGGTTTTGCGGATTCCGTACGCGGTTGCGTTTGGCTACGCGCTCGGTGCGGAAGCGTTTGCCCGCGCGGTGACGCGCCGGGCGCCGCGCGCGAGCCTGACCGAAGTGCGGATGTCGCGCAAACGGATGTTCTTCGATTCGTCGAAAGCGCAGGCGGAGCTGGGCTACGAGCCCAAGGCGATCGAAGGTGCGCTTCGTAGCGCGATCGAGTTTTATCAGTCGCAAATTACGTCCAGGAGCGCTGCATAGCCAATGCGTCTGCTGCTACTGACTATTGCGCTGCGTCCGTACGTATTCATTTTCCTGGCGAGTTTTTTACTAATTGCAATAGTCAATTTCGGAATCCGCACTACTATACTGTTCGGGGTGCTGACTTACGTGGTGTCGCTCGCGTGCGAGTGGTCGTCGGTGCACAACGGGTTCCCGTTCGGCTTGTATCACTATATCGAGACGACTCGCGGGCGCGAGCTTTGGGTGTTCGGCGTGCCTTTCATGGACTCGCTGTCATTTACGTTCCTGGGCTTCGCGAGTTACACGGTGGCGTTGCTGCTGAGTGCGCCGCTTTATCGGCGCGGCGCGGACGTGCGGCTGCTCGACACGTGGGAGATACGGCGCGCGCCGCGGGTGTGGCTGATGGCGGCGCTATTCATGGTCATGATTGACCTGGTGGTCGATCCGCTGAGCGTGCTGGGCGACAGGTGGTTTCTCGGCAAGATTTTCTGGTACGACCCGCCGGGGCCTCATTTCGGGGTGCCGATCAGCAACTATCTGGGCTGGTATTTGGTGGCGGCGATCACGATCGCGATTTTCCAGTTCCTCGACGCGCGGCTGAATCGAAGCGGGGATGCGCCGCAGGGAGCGATGCCGTCGTTGCCGTCGCGCGCGCTGCTCGGGGCGGCGCTTTATTCGGGAATAGTCATTTTCGGTATCACGATGCTATTTCGAATCGGCGCGCCGAATATAGGATGGGCGGCGGTGTTTATATATTTGCCGTTCCTGGTATTAGCCATTCATATACTCACTCGGCGGGATTGCTATGGCGACGCCGCCGCGGTCGAGCGCCATCTGAAAGATTTTCCCTATGAGCGTGGCTTGCCGGTGTGGAAGGGCGACGCCGAGAAAAGGGCACGAGTGTCGAACGGGCCGGGTGCGTTGGCGGGCGATCCAGCACCCTCACCTGCCTCGTCGCGTTCCGCGACTTCGGCTTCCTCTCCCGTAAGATAACGGGCGAGGGAATCAGGACGGAGCGGCGCGGCTTTCAATATATTTGGGGTTGTGACAAGCCGTTGTAGCAAACGTGAATCGTCGATCTTTAATCGGACCGCAGAGGAAACACAGATGCTGCTAAAAGACAAAGTCGTGTTGGTCACGGGCGCAGGCTCTGGAATCGGACAAGCGAGCGCGATTCGATTTGCGCAGGAAGGCGCCAAGGTAATGGTCGCCGACGTGCGAGCGGAATCGGCCAGCAACACCGCCGCGATGATCGAGAAGGCCGCGGGCACTGCGAAATCGATCGCAGTGGACGTGCGAATCGGGGCGCAAGTCGAGCGCATGGTCAACGAAACGGTCAAAGCGTTCGGCCGGCTCGATGTGCTGTTCAACAACGCCGGCGTGTACGTGCCGAAGAACGTCGTCGATACCACCGAAGAGGAATGGGACTGGGTGGTGGACGTTTGCATGAAGGGCGTGTTCTTCGGGTGCAAGTACGCGATTCCGCAGATGATCAAGCAGGGCGGCGGCGTGATTATCAATACGGCGAGCGGCGCGGGCCTCGAGGGGGTGCCGAATCTCGGCGCGTATCAGGCGGCGAAGGGCGGCGTGGTGATCATGTCGAAGGGAATTGCGCTGGATTTCGCGCGGCATCAGATTCGATGCGTTTCGATTTGTCCGGGCGTGATCGAGACGCCGATCGCGGAGAATTGCAACCAGGCGCCGGCCGGGAGTTCGTCGCAGGTGTGGGAGCGCACGGGCAATATGCATCCGCTGGGGCGCAACGGAAAGCCGGAGGAGGTCGCGGCGCTGGCGGCGTTCCTCGCTTCGGACCAGGCGGCGTTTATCACCGGAGTGGCGGTGCCGATCGACGGCGGATTCAATGCGGGCGCGTTCATCCCGCCGAACCGGTCGCGCGCCTCTTCTTAGCGGAGGGGAGGTCGCCGTCGTAAGCGATCGCTTCGAGGGCGTCGGCGATAGATTTAGTCGCGCGCCCGAGATTGCGAATCATCTTGGGCAATTCGAGCACGACGCCGGGATTGCGCACGAAAAAGGAGGTCGCGGCAAGCGGGCGCACGCGGCCCTGCTCGTCGAGCATCTCCGCGCCGGGAACTTCGTCGTCCACTTCGTCGAGCACGGCGCGAATCGAGATGAATGGAATTCCGCGAACGCTCGCTTCGTCGGCGATAGCGGCGGTTTCCATGTCGACGGCGATAGCGCCGGTGTGGTCTTTGGCGCGGCGTTTCTCGGCGGCGCTGATCACGCGATGCATGGTCAGCATCGCGCCGATCGAGTGGCGGAGACCGGCGCGAGTCAGCGCGCGGCCAGCGTCCTGAAGGTCTGATGCTGCGATCGAATCGACGCGCCGCGCGACTTCGCTGCCGGCGTCGAGCATCAGAATCCGATCGGCGAGAACCAGATCTCCGGGCTTGAGACCGGCGGAGAGCGCGCCGGCCACGCCAGTGGCAATTATTTTTTCGGGCTCTGGAACGAGTTCGAATGCGCTGAGCGCGGTTTCGCGCGCGCGGCGATGCCCGATGCCGTGACCGATCACGGTGAACTGCTTGCCCGCGACGGTCGCGGTGAACCCGTGCAAGCCGTGGTGCGAAATCGGCGATCGAGGTTTGCAGCGTCGTTTGAACGGCGCGATCTCGCGGGCGAATGCGTAGAAGAGCAGTATCACTGAAGCGATCTCATAGCTGGAAATCCGCGCGACGGTTGAGCGTCGGCGCAGATGTTAGCAGAATTGCTGCGGTGCGCTTCATCCACGAGATTTATTTCACCGCTTCATCCAGTTTGCACGATGCTGGCGCAAACCAGCGCGAGCGCGGGAACTACGATTGAAGCGGCTGATCGTCAATGGTGACGACTTCGGCCGGTCGCCGGAGATCAACGCCGGCATCGTGAGAGCGCATCGCGAGGGAATCCTGGGCAGCGCGAGCCTGATGGTCGCAGAGCCGGCGGCGCGCGAGGCAGCCGAGTTGGCGAAGAGCAATCCTGCGCTCGACGTCGGGCTGCATGCGGTGGTGTGCCGGGGGCGGAGCGTGCTGAATTCGTCGCGGCTCGCGGGCGCTGTCGGCGACTCGGGCGAGTTTATCGAGAGTCCGGTTACGGCGGGGATGCGATATTTTTTCGACCGCTTGCTGCGGGCGAAGATGCGCGATGAATTGCGGGCGCAAGTCGAGCGGCATCTTGAGTTGATTGGATACTTGAATCACATCGATGGCCATCTGAACTTTCATGTGCATCCGTTGGTCGCCGACATCCTCGTGGAGCTTGCAGTCGAGTACAAAGTGCCGTGTATCCGGTTGCCGCGGGAGCGCGTGATGACGACGCTTAGGTTGCGGCGCGATCATGCGGCGCGAAAATTGATCGAGTCGGTAATTTTTCGGACGCTCTCGAGGCGCACGCGCCGATTGATGGCCGAGCGAGGACTCAAATCGACGGATGCGCTCTTCGGACTGCATCAGAGCGGGCATCTGAGCGAGGACTACGTCGTGGGCGTGATCGAAAAATTGCGCGACGGCGCGACCGAACTCTATTTTCATCCGGCGGCCGATGTAGGCGGCGTTCCTCCGCCGGCCGAGGCGCAGCTTGAGGTCGAAATTCTCACCAGCGCGCGCGTTCGCGAGTCGATCGATCGGCGCGCAATCAAGTTGATCACGTTCGCGGAGTTGGGAAGAGGGGAAGGAGAGGAGTAAAGAAACCGAAACCCCTTACGGGTTTCGGGCTTCCCGTCCGGAAGATGCGCGCTACGCGCTGTTAGTATGAGGAAAAGGAGTTCAGTGAGGCACTGTTCGCGCTTGGGAGGTATCGCGATCGGGGCGCGGGACCAGGCTGATCACGTTTGCGGACCTGGCGCGCGACGCTGGCGACGAGAGAAAAGAAAAGATCCGGGATTCTTCGGCGTCGCAGCCTTAGCCTCAGAATGACAAATTTGGTGAAATTTGGTTCCTGGAGCAAGTTCACAAACTCTCAGAAATAACAAGATTGTGAAATTCGCTTAATGCTGCGTCTCTGCGAGAGTTGTGAAATTTTCAAAGTTGGAGCGGTTCGTCCGTTGCTGAAAAATTCAAACACTGTCAGCAGAGGATCGTCATGGGGGGACGTGAGCATCAGGCTGGCGGTGCGCAGCGATCTCGCGCGCATCGTGGAGATTTACAACTACTACGTCATCAACACGCCGATCACATTCGACCTGCATCCGTTTACGCCTGAACAGCGCGTGAAATGGTTCGAGGAGCACGCCGGTACCGCGCGGCATCGGCTGTTCGTCGCGGAAGATGGGTGCAGGGTCGTGGGATATGCCGGCAGCGGGCAATTTCGCGACAAGGCGGCGTATGACACCAGCGTCGAGACGACAATCTACTGCGCGCACGATGCGCTAGGGCGCGGGATTGGATCGATGTTGTATCGGACGCTGTTCGCGGCGCTGAAGAATGAGGACATCCACCGGATCCTCGCGGGAATAACGATTCCGAACGAGGCGTCGGTGAGGATGCATCGACGATTTGGCTTTACTGATGTGGGTGTGTTCAGCGAGAACGGACGCAAGCTGAACCGCTACTGGGACGTGCTGTGGATGCAGCGGCCGCTCGCGATTCCCGGCGAGTGAAAAGGTTGCTCGCAAGAAACTGCGGTTTGCAATATCTTAGCGATCGGCGGGCGTCGTCCCGCTGAGACTCAAGCTGGACCACATACAAGGAAGGAAAACGATGCGCGATCAGCAAGGAGCGCCGCTCGCAGAATCATCGCAGGACTACCGGCTGCCGAAAAACGTGACGCCGCATCGCTACGAGATCCGTCTGAGGCCGGACCTTAAGGCGTTTACGTTTCAAGGCGAGGTGGCGGTCGCGATCACCGTCAATCAGGCGACGGATGAAATCGTGCTGAACGCGCTGGAACTGGAAATCGACAAGACAACGGTTGACCGCGCGGGCAAATCGATCGCGGGGATCGCGACGCTCGAAGCGGTGAAGGAGCGGGCGCATCTGAAGTTCGCGGAAACGCTTCAGCCGGGCGAGTGGACGCTCACGATCGCGTTTCGCGGAATTCTCAACGACAAACTGCACGGCTTTTACCGGAGCCAGTACCAGGACGCGTCGGGCAAGACGCACGTCGTCGCAACGACGCAATTCGAATCGACGGATGCGCGCCGCGCGTTTCCGTGCTGGGACGAGCCGGAGATCAAGGCGAGCTACAAGGGAATCCTGGTCGTCGATAAAAATCTCGCGGTGATTTCCAACGGCGGACAGGAGAGCGAGCGCGATCTCGGCAACGGCAAGAAGGAGGTCGTCTTCAAGGAGACGATCAAGATGTCCACCTACCTGGTCGCGTTTATCGTGGGCGAGTTCGTCGCGACTGCGCCGGTCGATGCTGGTACGCCGCTTCGAATCGTGCACGTGCCGGGCAAAGAATCGTTGACCGAGTGGGCTAAGCAGATCGGCGCGTTCTCGCTGAAGTACTTTGCCGATTACTACGGGCTCAAGTACCCCGGCGACAAGCTCGATCTGATCGCGATTCCGGATTTTGCGTCGGGCGCGATGGAAAACCTGGGTGCGATCACGTTTCGCGAGACCGCGCTGCTCGCCGACGACAAGACCGCGTCGCGCGCCGAACTCGAGCGCGTGGCGGACGTCGTCTCGCACGAGAACGCGCACATGTGGTTCGGCGATCTGGTCACGATGCGCTGGTGGAATGGCATCTGGCTGAACGAGGCGTTCGCGACGTTCATGGAGATGCTGGCGGTCGATGCGTGGAAGCCGCAGTGGAAGCGGTGGGAGAGTTTCAGCGTATCGCGCGCCGCGGCGATGGCGATCGATGGACTGCGCAGCACGCGGCCGATCGAGTATCCCGTGCTGAGCCCGGAGGATTGCCGCGCGATGTTCGACATCCTCACGTACGAGAAGGGCGCCGCGGTGCTCAGGATGCTCGAGCAATATCTTCGGCCCGAGGTATTTCGCGACGGCATCCGCCTCTATTTGAAGAAGCATCAGTATGACAACACGGAAACCGGCGACCTGTGGGACGCGCTCGAGGAGGCGTCGCGCGAGCCGGTCCGCAAGATGATGGACTCGTGGATTTTCCAGCCGGGCTTTCCGATCATCGATTTGACGCCGACCGCCGACGGCCGCGGGCTCAAGCTTTCGCAGCGGCGCTTCTTTTATCTGCCCGAAGACAACGCGCAGCTTTGGCAGGTGCCGATTCTGGTGCGCGTGAAGACTGAGCAGGGCGTATCGACGCATCGCGTGTTGCTCGACGCGCGCGAATCGACGCTGCCGCTCCCGGGCAAGCTTGAATGGGCGCTCGCGAACGAGGGAGGCCACGGTTTCTATCGCGTTCATTATGCGCCGGAGCTGCTCGCGTCATTGACGAAGAATCTGAACTCGCTCGAACCAATCGAACGCTTTGGCTTGGTGAGCGATACGTGGGCGGCGACCGTCGCGGGAATGGGACCGCTCAGCGAATTTCTGAAGATGACGCGGTTGTTCGGCGGCGAGACTGACATCAATGTGTGGCGCGCGATGATCGGCGCGTTCAGCTATCTCGACATGATCGCGGCGGAAGCGGATCGTCCGGTGCTGGCGGCGGCGGTGCGCGAGACGGTCGGTCCGGCGGCGACACGGCTCGGATGGGAGTCGCGGTCCGGCGAGAGCGACCTGCAGCGGCAACTCAGAGGCACGCTGATCGGCGCGCTCGGCACGCTCGGCGACGACAAGGACGTGCAGCGGCGCGCGCGCGAACTCTACGCGCGATTCGAGGACAATCCCGCATCGGCGGATCGCGATCTGGCGGCGCCGCTGGTCGGAATCCTCGCGCATTGCGGCGATGCCGCGCGCTACGCGGAGTTCAAGGCGAAGTTCAAATCGCCGCGCACCCCGCAGGAGGAACAGCGCTTCCTGTTCTCGCTGGCGGGCTTCCGCGATCGCGATCTGCTGCGGCAAACGATGGCGATGACGCTCGACGGACAGGTGCGCACGCAAAATTCGCCGTACCTGATGCATTCGCTGCTGCTCAATACGGAATGCCGCTACGAGGCGTGGGACTACTTGAAGGATCATTGGGACGAGATGATCGCGAAGTATCCCGACAGCGCGCTGCCGCGGATGTGCGAGGCGATCGTCCGCCTACTCGATCGCGAGACTGAGGTGAAGGATTTCTTCGCGAAGCATCGCGTGCGCCTCGGCGGCAAGATCATCGATCAGCATCTAGAGCGCCTCAGCGTGGCATCAGGATTCAGGCGTCGCGAGGGCGCGAACTTGCAGCAGACGCTGAAGGGTTGAGCTACACCAGGAATCATAGCGGCGGGCGAGGTCTTGCGCGCGGGTCACGCCGGTGAACTATCGGAGGAGGATCCGGGATTTCTCACTGCGTTCGAAATGACCGAGATCTGCTGCCGAAAAAGCGAGAAAAGGCCGAGGCTCTCGCGAAACGATTCGAGTGCGCGGGCGAGCGGGTTACTTGTCGAGCGGATGCTTGAACTTGCGATCGGGGTGCCGAATCGTCAACACCGGGCATGCCGCCTTTTGTACGACGCGCTCGGCGACACTGCCCATCAGCACGTGCGCCAATCCGGTGCGGCCATGCGTGCCGAGCACGATCAGGTCGGCGTTCTCGCTCTGCGAGGTATGCAGGATTTCCAGGAACGGCGAGCCGACCTTCAGCAGGCTGCGCGCCTTCAGACCGGCGTCGCGAAACTTGCCGACGATTTTGTCGAGCTCGCGCTGAGCGAGCAGACGCTGCTCTTCGCCGATGCGGCTCATCGCACCGACGTCCATCGCGGGACCGAGTTCCGGCGTCATCATGACCGGCGCGAGCGGCTGATCGACGTGCAGCACGATGATTTCGGCGCCGAATTTCTTCGCGAACTCCTCGGCGTAGCCGAGCGCGAGTTCCGAGTCTTCCGAAAAGTCCGTGGCGGCAAGGATTTTTGCTAAGTTTGGCACAATCGGAAACATACGCCGCCAGTGGATTGGTGGCAAGCTCAAGGTTCGGCCTGCGCGCGCGGGTGAGAGGCTCGACCGGGGTACCGTCTGCGCATTACAATTGCGGGAAAATCGTGGGAAACTCAGACCTATGACGATCCGCCGCGGATTTGGAATCGAAGACTTCGACAAGGCGTTCGACGAATTTTTCGACGAGCTGCTGATCGATCGCTGGAAGTGCGGCACTCGCCCCAACGAGTTCGAGCATGCCGACGTGTTCGACCACGAGGACAGCTACCAGGTGCGCCTCGCGGCGGCCGGAATCGATCCGGCGCAGCTTCAGGTCGAGGTGCTGGGACAGCGGCTCGCGGTGCGAGTGCCGGTCAAGCTCGGCGGAATGCTGGAAAGCAGTTTTTCGTTTACCGAATCGATCGACGGTGAAGCCTCGACCGCGAAATATTCGGAAGGGACGCTCACAATCATCCTGCCAAAAAAGAAAGGCCGGCGTATCTCGCTGAAAAAATCGTGATCGCGCCGGATGCGGCTACCTCGATGACCGACAATACCGACCGCATCGAAAAACCGGGCGAAAACGATCGAGTGCGCGCCCCGGTTCATCCGGAGTTGAGCGCCGAGGAGTTGCGAATCGCGCTGCCGATCGATGCCGACGCGCTGGAGCGCGCGGCGAACAGCGACGGGGCGGTGGGATTGTTCGGACAGGGCCGCGCGCTCGACGCGATTCGCCTGGCAATCGGCATCGACGCGCCCGGCTACAACGTGTTCGTAAGCGGGCTTCGCACCCGCCACGAGCGCGAATCGGTGCTGCGGTTACTGGGCGAGAAAGCGGCGACGATGCCGACGCCAGGCGACTGGGTGTACGTCAATAATTTCAGGAATCCCGAGTCGCCGACCGCGATTTATCTCGAGCCCGGCAAGGGCATCGAACTGCGCGAGCGGATGACGGAGCTGGTGAGCTTCGTGCTCGAGCAATTGCCAAAGGCGTTCCGGCGCGAGGATTTCGATCAGGAACGGACCGCGCTGCGCGACAAATACAACAAGCGCGCGCAGGAATTGTTCGGCCAGCTCGAGAATCGAGCGCGCGAACGCGGCTTTGGAATTCAGACCGCGCCGACCGGCCAGATCATTTTCATCCCGCTGGTCGAGGGCAAGATGCCCGAGTCGCCGGAGGTTCTGAATCGCGCGATGGCGGAAAAATCCGAAGCCGAACGCGAGCGCCTCGCGCAGGTGCAGGGCGAAGTGCAGGACGAGCTAGCGGCTTTGATTCTCAAGCAGCAGGAAATGATGCGCGAGCTGAT
The DNA here is from genome assembly GCF_030646925.1 of Candidatus Binatus sp. NCBI lineage: Bacteria > Candidatus Binatota > Binatia (SeqCode) > Binatales (SeqCode) > Binataceae (SeqCode) > Binatus (SeqCode) > Binatus sp. (SeqCode). The sequence continues at coordinate 79,791 of NZ_JAUSKL010000004.1, forward strand.
CGACGACATCCGCGCGATCGAGCGGTCGTTCGCATCGCGGCTGATCACGCCGTCGGTCGATGAAGTGAAGCAGCATTTCAACAATGCGGACGTAGACAAGTACCTCGATCACGTGGCCGAGCACATGCTGGACAACCTGGATCGCTTCCGCGAGCTGAGTCCCGCGGAGCAGGCGCAGCGTCCGCCGATGCCGGACCTTGCGACGCGGATGCTAGAGTACCAGGTCAACGTGATGGTCGATAATTCGGGCACGCGCGGCGCGCCGGTGGTGCTCGAGGATGCGCCGACGTATCACAACCTGTTCGGCACGATCGAGCGCTGGGTCGATCCGATGGGTCGGGCCGGAACCAACTTCACGCGAATAATCAGCGGTTCGTTTCTGAAATCGCACGGCGGCTTCCTGGTGCTCGATCTGGAAGACGCGGCGGTCGAGCCGGGCGTATGGAAGACGCTCAAGCGGAGCCTCAAGTCGGGGCGCATGACGCTCGAGACGTTCGAGCCGTTTCCGTTTTTTTCGATGAGCGGGCTCAAGCCGGAACCGATCAAAATCAGCAACAAGCTGGTGGTGCTCGGCGGCGCGCAACTTTACAACCTGTTCTACTTTTACGACCCCGACTTTGCCGAGCTGTTCAAGGTCAAGGCGGAGATGCGGCCGGCGGTGAGCGCCGACGCGGGCGCGGCGGCGCATTATGCAACGCGTGTGGGGTCGCTCGCGCGCAAGGAGAATCTGCCGCCGTTCGACGCGGGCGCGCTCGCGCGGATCGTCGAATACGGAATGCGGATGGCCGGCGATCGCACGCGGGTGCTGGCGATGCTCGAGCCGATTGACGATCTCGCGCGCGAGGCGGCCTACTTTGCGCGCGCTGAAAATGCCGCCCGCGTCGCTGCGGCGCACGTCGAGCGGGCGCTCGGCGAACGGATGCTGCGGCTGAACTTTATCGAGGAAGAAATACGCCGGCTGATCGCGAGCGGCACGCTGGTGGTGCATATCAGCGGATCGAGCGTCGGACAGATCAACGGCCTGGCGGTGCTCGACGTCGGCGGCTACGCCTTCGGGCGTCCGTCGCGAGTGACGGCGACCGTCGCGCTGGGACAGGCGGGACTGATCAATATCGAGCGCGAGGCGCGGCTTTCGGGATCGACCCACGACAAGGGCATCATGATTCTCGGCGGCTTTTTGCGCTCGCGCTTCGCGCAGACGCATCCGATCGCGATGAGCGCGAGCATCTGCTTCGAGCAATCCTACTCGGGAATCGACGGCGACAGCGCGAGTTCGACCGAACTGTACGCGCTGCTCTCTGCGCTCGCGGGTATCCCGCTGCGGCAGGAACTGGCGGTGACCGGATCGGTCGATCAATATGGCAACGTGCAGGCGATCGGCGGAGTCAATGAAAAAATCGAGGGCTTCTACCGCGTGTGCAAGGCGATCGGGCTGACGGGGACGCAGGGCGTGCTGGTGCCGCGCACCAACGTGTCGAACCTGATGCTTGATCCGGAAACGACCGGTGCGATCGAACGCGGACAGTTCCACATTTATCCCGTGGATACGATCGATACTGGAATCGAAATTCTGACGGGCGTGCGCGCGGGCAAGATCGGTGAACCTGGTACGGTCAACCAGATCGTCGACGAGCGGTTGAAGGCGATGGCGAATATCCAGCACGATCGCGGTGTCGCGGAAACGCGCGTCGTCCAGGAAGCGGGTCAATCGCTGCCACCGCATCCGCCGCCTGCGCCGCCCGAGCCGCCGCGTTGAGGACCGCACTGCTGCCGCGCGAATCAAGGACGCCC
>NZ_JAUSKL010000005.1 GCF_030646925.1 Candidatus Binatus sp.
CGGCGACCGAGCGCTTCTGGCAGGGCGCGAAGAAAGTGCTCGGCAATCCGGAGTGGATGGAGACGGAGTTTCTGCAGACTGCGCTGGGACGCGTTGGGCATATCGACATGATCGAGGCGGGCCTGATGGATTGGCTATCGACGCAGACGCGCGCCGAGGCGTTCGAAAAATCGCAGGCTGAGCACGTGCCATGCTTCCCGGTTCATTCGCCCGCGGACGTCGCGGCGAACGAGCAATACAAGGCGCGGCGTTTTTTTATCGAGCACGATCATCCGGTGGCGAAAGAAGTGCGGATGCCCGGCGCGCCGTGCAAGTTCTCGCGCACGCCGTGGCGAATCGTGCGCGGTGCACCGCGTCTCGGCGAGCACAATCGCAAAATCTTCGGCGAGCGGCTCGGGCGCACAGAATCGGAACTCGCGGCGCTCGCGGCGGAGCGAATCATATGAACAAGATGCCACTCGCGGGCATTCGCATCGCGGACTTCGGCTGGATCTACGCCGTGCCGCATGCGACCGCGTGGCTCGGCGCACTCGGCGCCGACGTGATTCGCATCGAGAGCATGCGTGCGCCCGACTTGGTGCGATTTCTCACCGGCACCGACGGGATCGTTGGCGCGAATCGGAGCGGCATCTTCAACGCGATCAATACTTCGCGGCGCAGCATCGTGCTGAATCTCGCGACTCCGGAGGCGCAGCAGATCGCGCGCGGGATCGTCGCGCAGAGCGATATCGCTTGCGAAAATTTTACCGTCGGCAACCTCGCCAAGTACAATCTCGGCTACGACGATCTCGTCAAAATAAAACCGGACCTCATCATGTTGAGCGGCACTCCGCTCGGCCAGGACGGTCCTTTCGCGCGCACGGTGGGATTCGGTCCGACCACGCAGGCGTTCGCCGGCCTGTGCCACATCACGGGATATCCCGGCTCGTTTCCGTGCGGGATCGGCGGCACCTGGCCGGATTTCGCGGTCGGCACCGCGATGGCGTTTTTTCTGCTCGCGGCGCTGCATCATCGCGATCGCACCGGTGACGGCCAGTACCTCGACTTGTCGATGGCCGAGACCGTTACCACGATGATGCCCGAGGCGATGCTCGATTTTCTGATGAACGGCCGCAACCAGGGGCCGATCGGCAATCGCGACGAGGCGATGGCGCCGCACGGCGTGTTTCCGGTCGCCGGCGACGACAATTGGATCGCGCTTGCGATCGCGAGTGACGATGAGTTCGCGGAACTTTGCGGCGTGCTCGGCGTCTCCTCGATGGCGACCGATCCAAAATTTGCGAAGCTGGTGACGCGGCTTGCCAACGTCGATGAACTTGAGCGCGAGATCGCGGCGCGCACCCGCAAATTTGATCGCGACGATCTGGTCGCGAAACTTCGCGAGCACGATCTCGCTGCCGGACCGGTTTACAAAACTGAGGAAGTCGTCAACGATCCAGCCTTCATCGACTCGGGGATGTTGTTGAAACTGAGGCACGCCGAAGTCGGCGAGCGCGCGGTACCCGGATTGCCCGTGAGCTTCAGCGCGATCGATTTGAAATACACGCCCGCGCCCGCGATGGGTGAAAACACCGACGAGGTTTTGCGCGAACTGCTCGGCTATTCGGACGAGAAGATCGCGAGCCTCAAGCAAGCAAATGTTCTATTCTAGCGAGCCATGACTGACGCAACTGCAGTTCCTCACGGCGGCGGGACGGCGCCCGGCATGCTCGCCACATGGATTCAAGCGATTCGCGCACCTTCGCTCAGCGCGGCCGCGATTCCCGTGCTCCTCGGAGTGGCCGTTGCCGCGCGCGACGGATTTTTCGCACCCGGCAGACTCGTTCTCGCATTGATTGGCGCGATGGCGATTCAGGCCGGCACCAATCTCATCAACGATTACTACGACTTCAAAAGCGGCGCCGATTCCGAGCAATCGCTCGGCCCCAGCATGGTCATCCAGCGCGGATTGCTCACGCCCGATCAGGTCTGGCGCGGCGGCGTCGTCGCATTTGCGATCGGCGCGATGCTGGGCCTCGTGCTGGTTTATCTTTGCGGCTGGCCGATTCTCGCGCTCGGCATTCCGAGCGTCGCCGCCGGATATTTCTATACCGCGAGCCCCGTCGCGCTCGCCTACGTCGCGCTCGGCGAGTTGACGGTTTTCATTTTCATGGGGCCGGTGATCGTGATGGGCGCGTACTTCGTGATGGCGCTGCAATTTTCGGCGACTGCGTTGTGGGCGTCGATTCCGCTCGGCTTCATGGTCGCCGGAATTTTGCACGCGAACAACATCCGCGACATAGACACCGATTTGAATCACGGCAAGCGCACGCTGGCCACGATTCTCGGCCGCACCGGCGCCCGCTACGAACTCGTGGTGCTCGACGCGCTCGCCTACGCGAGCGTGATCGTCGCGGTTTTCACGCGCACGCTGCCGTGGATTGCGCTCGCCGTATTCGTCACGCTGCCACGCGCGCTGGACCAACTGCGAATCGTGTTCCGCGAGACCGATCGGAAAAAGCTCAACCTCGCGCTCTTCCGTTCGGTGCAACTCCACATGGAGTTCGGCCTGCTGATGATGCTGGCGTTTCTGATCGCCGCGTTCATGCGCTGGTAGCTGGACTAATTTTTCTGATCAGTTTGGCGATTTCTGTCGGCGGCGACTCTGCGAACTCTGCTTTGAGCGCCTCGTAACTTTTCAGATCGTCGATCGTGCGGAAATATCCGCGATGCACATAGCCGAACACCGGCGCTCCATTCGCGACCATCGGCGCGAACAGTCCCTGCATCAAGCTCCACGGCGTTGCATCGGGAATCAGCTCGAGTACGGCCGGCTCCGCGATCAGCACGCCGCAATACATGAACGGCGTCAGCGTCGTCGCGATGCGATCGTCGAGCGCCTTCGGATAGTCGTCAAACTCGATCGGATCGCGGCGCGCGAGCAGGCGCATCCGGCGAATCCGCGCGTCGGCATCGATCTCGATTCGGCTGTAGTAGCCGGCATTGACGGGATTGAATAGCGCAATCGTCGCGAGTGCGCCGCGGTCGCGATGAAACCGAATCATCGCCGCGAGATCGAGATCGAGAATTGTGTCGCTGTTCGCAATTACGCAGGTTTCGATACCGAGAAAATCGCGAAGGCCGTTCAGCGGTCCGCCGGTGCCGAGCAACACCTGCTCGGGCGCAAACGTGAGTCGCCCGCCGAGCCGCGAACCGTCGCCGAGACCGCTTTGGATTCTACCGGCCAGATGATGAACGTTGATTGCGACTTCGGTAATACCCGCGCGCCTCAGCATCGCGATCGGATAATGAATCAACGGCCGTCCG
>NZ_JAUSKL010000006.1 GCF_030646925.1 Candidatus Binatus sp.
CCGCTGAATCAGTGGTCGCACGTCGCAGGTGTCTTTACCGGAAGCGTGCTGCAACTCTATGCGAACGGCGTCCTGGTTGGACAGGTCACGCTACCAGCCGGCAAATCCAGATCCAGCCGCATCGGCGTCGGACGGAACGCAACCGGAGCATCGTATGGCGGCGCTGGCGGATTCAACTTCTTTTCGGGCTTGATCGATGACGTCCGAATCACGGCGCGCGCGCTCTCGCCTGCGGAGTTCGGACCGATTAATCCGCTCTCACAGAAACCTGCCTTGCCGCTGTAAGACTGAAACATAATGCTCAGCCGAATGTTCTTGTTGGGGTCGTCATCTCAAAGGCGACCCCTTCAGCTTAGACCGAAACACCTACCACCAGGCGCATAGCCGATATGCTCTAGAACTCACCCTGTCGCGCCACCTTCGATAAACGTGCTGCCAAACGGTTGTCGCCTAAGTGTTTAGCGCCAACAGAATGCCGTTGTCATGCGACGCATTGAGTCATTTTCTCCTTTCGCAACATTAGGCACCTTACGGCTATGTAATCTTTTGAGTTTCGAAAACACTTCTCTTGATGCATCTTCTAAGATACTAGAACTCGACCTTTCACCAAGGCACAAACCTTGCGCATAGTTTCTCAGCCCGCGCGAGTCGGGGCTGAGGCTTCACGCGGGGATTGGTTCACCTGTCCAGCTAGTGCAGTCCGGGTGCTCAAGAGGACTCGGGGAGAGCACATCACTGAGAAGGATCTCACAGCTGCCAAGGGACCCTCATTCTGCGTATGCCTCAAGTAGTTGTAAAGACAAGGGGAAGCAATGAGTTATGCGATTCTAGTCGTGCTCTCGATCGTGCTGCTAGCAACGCCGGCCAACGCAAAGAAGAGGAAGCGACCAGTTCCTGGTCCGACTTTGATCTACATCATAAACAAGTCATCAGACGTACCGGCGCAAGCGTGGGGAGGACACTGGAATCAGGATGTCTTCAACGCTTGCGTTGATGTGCTGCGCGTACATACAGATCTTGTCGCGCAGTTCTATCATCCGCAAGGAGTTAACTTAGTAGTCGCCGATCCGAGCAGCAACCCCAAAGGTTGGAAAGCTATATTTAGGAGCGGAGGTACTGGTGGCTATCATACCGCTTCGAAGGGGTATTCGATCGCTATCGCCTACACCGGTTCGCTCCTGCGAGTGCGTTCCCCTTGCACGGTTATGGGCGAGGAGCTAGTCGAGATGCTCGGGAACCCGAGACCGGGAAGCGTTTGCTTTAACACTCCCAGCGGCCAGCGCATCCAGCCCGAGATCGTCGATCCGATATGGGGAGGCGCCTACTGCCCGGAAGGCTATGAACCTGAATGTGCCGACACGGTTGCGGGACCGGTGCCAGGGTTTGTGCTGCCAGCCTGGTTCGCCAACAAGTACGGCGTACGAGGGCTCTCGAACGAACTAACCTATCCTGCAGGTGTCGTCAGCAAGCCGTGGCAGAAAACATCGGGGGGCGCGTACTTTCCCTGCAATTGATCCCCTCGAAATGGACAAACATGACGGAATGGCAGCCCTTTCCTACAAGTTGTGCCGAAGGGAACAGGGAATGAGCACACGGAGTTTCACGCGCTTGACAGTCTGTTAACAGCGGGAGCAGCCTAAAAGAATCTAGAGCTTCAAATAGAGAGCCGTAATTTATGTGTTTCCGTCTAAGCTCAACATTCCCCTCTAACAGTGGTCTTGAGCAATCCAAGCTTGAGCGGCGGTTGGTGCCCCAGGCGCACCGCAGTGTGTAGCGAGTTAGTGCTCAATCGAGCAAGCGGATCGTGATAAGAAGAAACCTCAAACGAGTAAAGAGATTACACGCACGAAGTCGAGCCCGAGGAGGCCCCGAGCGCGATTTCACTTTCTTCGGTCAAAAAACTGCGAAACTCCATCCCCTACTCGAAAATCCCCGTTATTTCGGAGATCCTCGGGTTGAACGGTTCCCGATACTGAGTTGTCAATGGAGCCCGACGAAGCCGCTTCCAATTAAGTTGTACGAATGGATCGAAGGGCAGGCACGGCCCGGGTCCGCGCGACGGCCCGTCAGAAGATGCATCGAAACTCTTGAAGTTCCGCCAGAGGGTCTTCCTAATGTCGGAGACATACTAATGATCTACAATCCAGAAGAGGAGCAAGAGGCGTATTTGGTTGTCTCGCGCGAATTTCTTTGGGGCCACACCCTCAAAGACGAGCCGCAACACAGGGCATACTACACAATGTGGATCCTGGTTAGACATCTGACTGACCCGGAGTACGCGGCGGAGCCAGTGCGATAGATGATGGCCGAGCCATTAGACAACCCGAAAAGATCGCGGTCCATGCGGGGGTTCAAAACAAGAACCCGCGCGGCACGCGACGCGGCGCGGGATTAATCTAATAGTTGATCGCCGCGAATCAAGCTGCGGCGGTTATTTGGTAGAAGTGGCAGGTTTACCCGGGCCGCTGCCGGCCGAGCTGCCGTCGAAGGCGCCCGCACCGGCTGCGATGCCGGCGCCTGCGCCGGCCGCCCCCGCGACTCCGAGCGCGGCAAATCCCGGCGAGAAGCCAGCGCCGCCGGTCGCGAACGCGCCGCACGCGACGGTGGTCTTTTGACCCTTGTGAACATCCTGCGATCCGGCGGCCGGGTTAAGCGGATTGCTCACGTTCACGACTCCGTCCTGGACGGCAACGTCGGTGAACTGACGGCAATCCTTGTAGCCGGGGCGCTCGGTGCCTTCGGTATAGGTCGTGTCGAACTCGGTGCCGCGCACGGCGCCGACTGCGTTGGGCGTGTGGACTTCAAAGGTCGGCGACGCTCCGCGCATCGCACCCGTGATCAGCGAATGCAACGATCCGCCGAGCAGGCCGACCTTGCTGGGCGCCGCGGCGCCGCTGACGAGCATGCTATCGTCGATGGTGAGCGTCGCTTGCGCTCCAAGCTGGAGCGAGCTGTTATCGATCATGCTGATGGTCAGCGAAGAGTTGGGCTGAGTGGTGATCCGGTCGTGGAGCTGAACCGGGGTATTGATCGCCGCGGGCAGCGTCGCAGCGCCGCGCTGGACTCCGGCCGAGCCGGTGAGCTGGGTGATCGTGCCGACATTTTGCGCGGGCTGCGCCCAAACTGTCGCGGGAGCAATGGCCGCAGTGATTGCAATCGCGATCGCTAATGCGATTTGCATAGAGAACCGCGCGGAATTCAGACGGCTGCCCACACTATTCATACAAGTTGTTCCTTCCGGAAAGGGTCGTCGGCGAAAAAATGCATCGCTGAGTATACACACGAGGCACCTTGACGAAAATAGATGACAATTAGCGTCGCTTACAGCTCAGACGAGCGAAAACAGGTTGCTAGCGGCGAGCAGTCCGCGAATCGAGCCCGCGCGGCCGCCGATCGATCGCGGCAAATTCAGTCGATGGCGAGGCTCGCGAAGGAGACGGCGGACTCGGTCTGCGGTTCCATCGCAATGCCGTATTTGAGCAGGCGCGCGGCGTGGCCGCTCAGCAGTTCGAGTTGGGTGTACATCGGGGAGAGGCCGCAGATGCGGCGGGCGTCGCGGTCCTTCATGATGTCGGCGAAGAAGCCTGCGGGATCGCCGCGCTGGATGTTGGCGATCAGGTCGAGGTCCTCGCGCTGGACGCGCGCGGCGACGTCGCTGTCGGCGGCAAAGGAATCGCCGAATTTCCTGCCGACGTGGGCGAAATCGACGCCGGCGAGAATCAGCACGCGGCGGCTCTCGGCGGCGAGTTCGGCGCGGAGCGCGTCGAGGAACGAATTGACGCGAGGGTCGCTCGCGGGGACGATCCCGCCCGCGACCATCTCGTGAAATGAACTGACCAGAATCGGCGCGACCTTGTAGCCGCGCGCACCGAGCGCGTAGGCGAGAAAAAGCACCTGGAATTCGATCGAATGCTCGCTCCGATGCAGCATCTCATCGGCAAACAGATCACCCTGATAGCGCGCGGCGAGGCGATCGACGAAATCGCGGTCGGTCTCGACGGCGCCGAGCGGGGTCGCGTAGTTCTTGCGGGTCGCGGTGAAGAGTTGAGGGCCGGCGCCATAGTGCGAAGTCCCGAGAATGACGACCAATTCGGGCGGCTCGTGCAACATCAGCTCGTAGTAGGCGTGCGCGTAAGCGGCGGCGCCGCGGCGAGGATCGATGTGCGGGGCGATCAGGCCGGCGAGCGAGGCAGCTTTTTTCGCAGTAGGAGCGCGCCCGGGACCGTCGGGCGGATCGAAGAACGAAGCGAGTTCGAGGCGCAGCCGTCCCGGGTCGTTTTCATAGCAAAGCCCCGCCAGCGCCGCCGGACGTTCGGGACTCGCGAGGAATTCGTCGCGGACTTTGCGCTGGCGGTCGGCGAAAGCCGGCGAATCGAGGAAGAACGCGGCGTCGAGCGCGGCGATCAGTTCCTCGATTTTTTCGAGCGGGATCGTTTCGTGGAAGCGCGCCGCGAAAGCATTCTGGATCTCGGGCAGCGAAGTTTTGCCGTTGAACAGAGTGACGATGAAATACGCGCCCATCCCGAGCAGGATCGGCTCGGGCGCGAGTCCGGTCGGATCGCGCAGACAGACGAAAGTTTGATCCTGCTGCTCGACCGGAAAGGCCTCGACGGAACGGATAAGCGGCGTCTGCATCGGATTCGATTGCGATTGTCGATTGCGAGTGCGGCCCGAAGTGACGGGCTCATCCGCGATCGATTTACAAGATGTTATGGCCTCTGACAAAATCCGGCAAGCGGAGGGAAGGAAGAATCCGAAACCGCTGGCGGGTTTCGAGCTTCCTGGGGTGACGCGAAGCCGGTTTCGGGCCGCAGGGCCGAATCGCAATAAGAAAAATGCGCGCTACGCGCTGTTAATAACAATAGAAAAGATGATTCGCTCAAACGTATATTCTGTCGCCAGACGTGGTCGAAGATCGGAAACAACACGCCGCTATCAGCAAAAATTTCAAAGGGCCTTGAAGACAGATGCCGGATCATGATCGCCGCCGCGCCGCGCTGACGGGGAGCCATCCGCGCAAGCATAAGGCGTCGGCGCGCGGGCGTTACCGGGTCGCCGCGACGGATGCGATCGCGCCGGGCGAATCGCTCAAATTTATGCTGCCGATACGCGGCGCGGACGAAGAATGCTTCGTGATCAATTACGAGGGCCGGTTTCACGCGTACGTGAATCGATGCCGGCATGTGCCGATGGCGATGGACTGGGTGGACAATCAATTCTTCGCGGAGGATTGCAACTACCTGATGTGCCAGACGCACAACGCCTACTACGAGCCCGAGAGCGGCGAATGTATCGCGGGACCGCCGACGGCGTGCGGGAAATATTTATATCGAGTGCCGCTACAGATCGAAGGCGACACGATCTACGCGAGCGCGCCCGAGCAGGAATTCGAGGACTGAAGGGATGCCCGCGAAAAAGGAGCAGTAACGTGATTGTTCTCTACACCACTGAACGCGATTATCCCTGGGGCACGCTCCGATCCACCCACGGCGCCAAGACCAAAGTCGTACTCGAGGAAAAAGGCCTCAGCTATCGCATCGAAAATCTGCCGCCGGGGAATCTGTGGAAGAAACCGCCCGAGATGATCGCCAAGCATCCGCTCGGCAAGGTTCCCTATCTCGAGGACGGCGAGCTCGTCATCTTCGATTCGACCGTGATCGACGAGTACCTTGACGAGCGCTATCCCGAGCCGCGGCTGATGCCCTCAGATCCGATCGCGCGGATGCGCGTGCGCGAGCTTGAAAACTTTGCCGACGAGGCGATGCTGGTCGGCAGCGTCCCGCCAATCTGGATGCCGTATTGGAGCGAGCCCGCCAAGCGCAACGCCGAGAGCATGGAGAAAGGCCGCGCGATGCTGCTCTCGCGCGACTTGCCGTATCTCGAGAAGGTGCTGCGCAGCAGTGGCGATGGTTACGCCTGCGGCGAGTTCTCGCTGGCCGACGCGCCGTTGATGTCGCTCGCGATGGTGCTCGAAGTCGACGCGCCGAACCTTGACGCGTTCCCGAAGGTCGATGCGTACCTGAAACGGCTGCGCGAGCGCCCGAGCTATCGCACGATCAGCCCGCGGACCAAAGTCGCCGACGCCGCCACCGGCGGATGATCTGCGCTCTGCGACGCGCACAGCGTCGATCGGTCGTGTACCCGCAGGCGCATCGCTAGGCGATTCTTTCCAATCCCTGTTGCAGCTCGCGCAGATTGCGCGCGGGCAGTATCAGCGACACTTCGCGCGCATACTGCTTGATCGCGCTGTCGCCCGTGCCCCATCGTGCCGGATCCTCGGGATTCAGCCACACCAACGCGCGGCAGGATCGCGAAATCTCACGCAGCACGTCGGCGCGCGCCGGCAATCGATTGTTGCGCCCATCGCCCATGATAACGACGATTGTCGCGCGCGTGATCAGGCCGAGCCGCCGCGCCCACAGCTCTCCCAGCACGCGCCCGAAATCGGATCGCGCGTACATGTCGAGCGCGGGCGTCATCACCAGATGCCCCTGCTCGAAGTCCGCCTCCGCCAGGTGATCGACGTAAACAAAGCTCGCGACTCGCCGGAAACATCCGCGCGCTCCCGCCATCAACTCGAGCATCAACTGCGCCGCGTAACGCACCGAGCCTGACACGTCGGCGAGGATCGCGAGATCGACGTGGCGCGGACGCCGCGCGCGAAACTTGAGTTCCGCCAGCGCGCCGCCATGCTGAAGGCCCGCGCGAATCGTGCGCCGGAAATCAATCCGGCCCGCGCGCGCAAGCCTGAGCCGCCGTCCCAGCCGAATCCGAAAGCGCCGGATCAACGGCTCGAGCGCGCGCCGAGCCTCGTCGTAGTCCAGGTCGAGGTACGTATCGAACGGCTTGCGCTCGATCTCGCGCAGCCGCGTGAGTCGCGCCGCCTCATGCCGCGACGCATCCGAATCGCCGCGCGCATCGACGCCGTCGCCATCGTGCGCATCGCGTGCAGTGTCGCCGCGATGCTCGTTGCTCGCAACCTCGCCTTTATCGCCGTCGCGCTCGCGCACCTTCGACGATGCTTTTCTCTTCGCGTCGTTCGACGCCGCTTGCTCGCGTAACTGCGCGCCTTGCTCGCTCGGATGCTCCGCGCGTCGCGGCGACGCGTCCTCATTCAATGACGGATTCTCGCCTGGATGTCCGCGTCCAGCGGCCGCGGAGACCTGCGCGCCGCGCGAATCAGGATGCTCGCGGTGGGGACGCGCCGGCATCGCGAAGAACCGCGCGAAGCATTCGTCGAAAATCGCTCGATCCGCTTCGTCCTTGATTAGCGCCGCCGCGAGCGCCTCGCGCATCCGCGATCGCTCGAGGCCCGCCGCCGCGACCGCATTCATCGCGTCGATCGATTCCGCAACCGAGATCCGCACGCTTTTCGATCGCAGCTCGCCGATTAATTTGATCAATTGGTCGCGCAGCGCCGCCATCCGATTCAGCGCGCGGCTACTTCGAGCGCGGCGCCAGCGACGACGTTCGCGACTCGACCTTCGCGCGATCCTCTTCATGCTTCAGCAATACGCCGAGCGTAGTACGCACCGCGTCCGTATCGAATTCGCGCACTCCGAGCCGCACCAGCGCCCGCGCCCAGTCGAGCGTCTCCGCGATCGACGGCGGCTTGCGGAGACCAAGCTTCCTGATCGCGGCGACGAAGCGCGACGCTTCCGCCGCGAGCCGCGCGTCGAGTTCCGGCACCTTGAGCTCGATTATTTTTCGTTCCTGTTCGGTACCGGGAAAATCGATAAACAGATGCAGGCATCGCCGCCTGAGCGCTTCCGACAGCTCGCGCGCGCGATTCGACGTCAGCACCACCACCGGCCGCTCGCGCGCCTTCAGCGTCCCCAGTTCCGGCACGCTCACCTGGAAATCCGACAGCAACTCGAGCAGGAACGCCTCGAACTCTTCGTCCGCCTTGTCGATCTCATCGATCAGCAAAACGACCCGTTGCGGCGCCGTGATCGCGCTCAGCAGCGGCCGCTCGAGCAGATAGTCGCGCGAGAAAATGTGCTCGCTAAGTTCTTCCCAATGCAGCCCCTGCGCCTCGTCCGCCTGCATCCGCAAAAGCTGCTTCTGATAATTCCATTCGTACAGCGCCCGCGCTTCGTCCAGCCCCTCATAGCATTGGAGCCGAATGAGGCGCGTCGCGAGCATCTCGGCGACGACCTTCGCGACCTCGGTCTTGCCCGCGCCCGCGGGACCTTCGATCAGGAGCGGCTTCTCGAGCGCGAGCGCGAGGAAGATCGCCGTCTCGACGCGCTCGTTGGTGATGTAGCGCGCGCGTTTCAGTCCGTCGGCGATTTGCTCGTGCGTGATCTCCATCGCCGGATGTCAGATTTTTCCGCGTGTGCGATTGATCTTCGGCGCGCGCCGTCGCTCGAGGAACAGCCGCCCGCGATGCTTCAGGCCGTCGCGCTGATCCCGCGGCGACGCCCGCACTTCCTCGACATAGGCGGTCAGCTCGTCGAACAGGCGCTCCGTGTCGATTCCGCCACGGCTCGGTTTCATGTCTTCGAGCGCGAGCATCGCCTGCGACATCAGGTTGATCGACGATTGCCGGCCGCCGCGCTCGAAGCGGAGATGCATCGCCGCCGCGATTCGATTCAGCGCCGCGACCAGCGCCTGCGATTCGTCGTCAGCGTCGCGCGCGGCGTTCTCGAACATCTCCGCCGCGTCGAAATAGTCGCCGCGGTTGTATGCGTCGATCGCGCAACCTAGCGCCGGCGTTTTGGATTTGTCGTTCACGGATTTTTTTGGCGTCGGGAAAATCGTCGTCGCGCGATTCGCGCCTACAAAAGTTCTTTCTCCTCGACCGCGCGAAATTCCGCCTCGCCGAGCGCCCGCGCCTTGCGCGTGCCGAACTTCTCGTACAATTCGAACAGGCCAGCCTTATGCGGCCGCACTTTTCCGAGCGGACATTTCGCCCAGTCTTCGGCCGATTCGTCGCAGTAACCCATCCGGTTTTCGCCGCACTTGGGTTGCAGGAACACCGCGATCTCCGGCAGCACGCGCTTGATCTCGGCGCGCATCAACGCCACCATCCGCCGAATTTCCCACTGCGCGCGCACGCACAGCCGCAAGTCGCAGATGTGGAGCATCTCGGCAAAATTCACCATCACGTGAAAGTTGGTGGGCGCCGCATTGGGCAGGACGAAGCGCGCATCCTCGGCCGGAATGCCCGCCTTGAGCGCGCGCGAATATAGCGCCGACGTTTGCGACAACAGTTCCGAAAATTCGTCCTCCATGCCCGCCCGCGACCACGAATCCGGCAGCACGAACGCGAGCTTGTTCTCCTTGAATTTCACGTAGCGCTGGCTCTGCTGCTCGAAGCTGATTCCGACGCGATGCCGCACGAATTGATGCGACAACGATCGCGATACGTTGGCGATTCCAAACCAGAACACGATCTGCTCGAGCGGCGATCCATGCCCGGTCTTCAGCCGCTCGGTGATGAACTCGCGAATCTTGTCGTGCGTGATTTTCTCGGTCTCGATCTTTTGCCAAATCTCGATCGGCGTATCCGACGAATAGCAGGTGCGAAACGCCGCGTAGAGTTTTTCCAGCGGCGCGCTGGCGTAGTCGATCAACTTGACCTGCATTTTCGCCTGATTTTCCACGCCTGCGACGACCCTCCGAAATCCGCGTGACGGCGCGACGCCATCCTCTCAAATCTTATTCGATGCGCGCGCCGCGCGTAACTCCGTCAGGCACGATTGCGCACAGCCGTTGCTTCCCCACGTTCCCGCTTGCCAAGATTGCGTGCCGAATGAACCAATCCCCGCGCATGCTCGACAGCCTTTACCGGCGGATGCTGAAGCCGTTTTTCTTCAACCTCGACGCTGAAACTGCGCATCGCCTGACTCTCAACCTGCTCTCGATCGCGCCGCCGCTCGCGCTCTCACCCGACCCGCCCGAGCTTGCGCTGAAAATTTGGGGCATCGATTTTGCCAATCCGATCGGTCTCGCCGCCGGCATGGACAAAGACGCGATCGCCGCGCGCGCGTGGGAGTCGCTCGGTTTCGGTTTCGCCGAGATGGGCACGATCACGCCGCGGCCTCAACCCGGCAATGAAAGACCGCGCGTGTGGCGATTGGTCGAGCATCGCGCGCTCATCAATCGGCTTGGATTTCCGAGCGAAGGTATCGACGCGGTCGCGCCGCGCATCGAGCGGATCCGCAAAAACGGCATCGCAATTCGAATTGCGCTCAACTTCGGTCCTAACAAGGATACGCCGCCCGAGAGCGTCGCCGCCGATTACGCGATCCTGATGCGCAAACTTGGCGCGCTCGCCGATTTCATCGTCGTCAATGTCAGCTCGCCGAACACGCCCGGGCTGCGCAACTGGCAATCACCCGAGCGGATGCGCGAGATTTTCGCCGCGATGCGCACCGCCGCCGTCACCTCGACGCGGCGCGTCCCGATCCTCGTGAAACTCGCGCCCGATCTCGAGCGCGACGACCTCTTTCGCATCTGCGATACCGCGCTGGAACTCAATCTCGACGGCATCGTCGCCTGCAACACCACGATCGCGCGCGAGTCGCTCGGCATCGCGTCGTTGCATCCCGGTGGACTCAGCGGCGCGCCACTGCTGAAGCCCGCCCGCGATCTGATTCGCAACATCTATATGCAGACCGCCGGCAAAATCCCGATTATCGGGGTCGGCGGTATCGCCAGCGCCGACGACGCGTACGGCCACATTCGCGCCGGCGCCACGATGGTCGAGCTCTACACCGGCCTCATCTATGAAGGCCCCGGCCTGATCGATCGCATCAAAATCGGTCTCGTTCGCTTGCTCAGGCGCGACGGATTTCGCTCTATTAGCGAAGCGGTCGGCATCGAAAAATAATTCCGCGCGACCGCGAATTTCTGGAGGCGACCAATGACGCAACCCGACAGCACGCCCACGCTCCTCGTCGATGCGCGATGGCTCGAGCAGCATCGCGGCGACAGCAATGTCATCCTCATCGATACTCGACCCGCCAAGGAATACTGGGAGGGCCATCTCGCCGGCGCACGCCACTTCGATCCGTTCCCGTTTCATCACAAGGACACGTCGGACCGCGGGATGGAGGAGTTCCACGGGCAACTCGAATGGATTTTCTCAGCGCTCGGCATCACCGGCCGCGAAACTGTCGTGTTCTACGAAAACGATTCCGGGATGCGCGCCGCGCGCGGTCTCTGGGCGCTGCAATACGCCGGGCATCGGAATGCGCTGATGCTCGACGGCGGCCTCAAAGCCGCTAGCGCGAAGCTCACGACGGATGCCGAAAAATTTGCCCGCACCAATTTCAGGATCGAGCCGAATCCCGCGGTGTTTGCGTCCTACGCGCACATCGTCGATCGAATCGGATCGCCCGACGTGCAGATTTTCGACGTCCGCAGCGCCGGCGAATATTTCAGCGAACGCATCCGCGCGCGACACGGTGGCGCGATCCCGCTCGCGATTCATCAGGACTGGACCTCCGCGCAATCCACCGAGGGCCATTTCAAAACGCCCGCCGAACTTCGCGCGAATTTCGAATCGCTCGGACTCGATTCCGGCTGCGAGATCATCCCGTATTGCCAGGGCGGCTATCGCGCCGCGCACGCCTACGTCGCGCTCAAACTGGCCGGCTATCGAAACGTCCGCAACTACCTCGGCTCGTGGGCCGAATGGGGCAATCGCGACGACCTGCCGATCGAGCATCCGCGCCGCAAGCCTTAAAGGTAATCGACGATGCAGCTTTTGCTCCTCACCGGCTTCGAGCCTTTTCACGGCGAACGCATCAATTCGTCGTGGGAGATCGCGCGTCAACTCGACGGCGAACTGATCGGCGGCCTGCAGATCAAATCGGTGCGCGTGCCGGTCGGATGCGGCAAGGCTGCGCGGCGCGTTACCGGCGCGATCGTCCGCTATCGTCCGCGCGCTGTCATCGGCCTCGGCGAAGCGGGCGGCCGTCCGTGCCTCTCGCTCGAACGCGTCGCGATCAATCTCGCCGATGATCGCGGCAACCACGCCAGGTCCGGCGATCCCGGGGTGACGCCGGTCGTGCGCGGCGCGCCCGACGCCTACTTCGCGCGCCTCCCCCTCGCCGCGATTCTCCGCGAACTCGATCGCAAGCATATTCCCGCGAGCGTTTCGCTGACTGCCGGCGCGTATGCATGCAACGCCCTGATGTACTCCGCGCTGCACCATCTGCGCCGCAAACCAGGCGTTCCGGTCGGCTTCATCCATCTGCCTTATGACGCGCGCCAGTCACCGCGCCATCGGAGCCTCCCGAGCCTGCCGATTCCGATCATGGAAAATGCGGTGCGCATCGCGATCGCCGTCATCGGCCGCTCGCTTGCCTGAAACCGCGCGGCGCTCTTCGCCGCTCGATCGGCTAAAATCTTTTTCGATGCCTGAAATTGAAATCAGCGCGATGACCTTCGGGCCGTACGGCCTCGGCCATCAGGGCGGCAAGGCGGTGATGGCGCCGAATGCGGTCGCCGGCGATCGCCTCGACGTTTCGATCGAAGCCGAGCGCCGCGATTATTCGCTCGCCAAAATTCGCGCGATCGTGCGCGCCAGCCCGGACCGCCGCACGGCGCCGTGCCCGTATCTCCCGCGATGCGGCGGATGCGACTGGCAGCATATCGACTACGCCGCGCAGGTCCGTTTCAAATCCGAAATGATTGCGCGCGAATTGAATCATGCGCTCGATGCCGCGATTAATCCTGCCGATCTGGTCGCGCCCGCGCCTTCTGAATTCGGCTACCGCTCGCGCATCCGGCTCAAAACCGGCCCCAAAGGATTGCTCGGTTTTCACGAAGCGAACTCCAACGCGATCGTCCCGATCGATTCGTGCCTGGTTGCCGAACCCGGCATCACGATGCCGCTCCATCTCGCCCGTTCTCTCGGCAAGCACCTCGACGAAATCGAAGTCGTGCGCGACGACGCTCGCCAGGTGCTCGTCGCGTACCTGAAGAAGCCCGCCGATGCCGAAGATCTGCGCCGCGCGAGCAACGTGCTCGATTCCGATCGCGATCTCGCCGGCATCGTGCTGCGATCGGGCGCGCATCGCGAGATCGTCGGCGACGCGCGCGTGATTGTCGAACTCGAGCCGGGCCTCGCGATCGACGCCGACGCCGATTTGTTCAGCCAGGTGAATCGCGCGCAGAATCAAAAGCTGATCGCCGCAGTGATGGCGATGGCCGCAATTCAACCCACGCTTCCGCTGCTCGATTTGTTCTGCGGCGCGGGCAATTTCAGTCTGCCCGCGGCGCGCCGCGGCGCTCGCGTCACCGGCGTTGATTCCGAAGCCGGCGCGATCTCAGCCGCGTCCCGCAATGCCCTCCGACTCGGCTTCAACGACGCGCAGTTCATCCCGATGAAGGCGTCGGCGACCGCCGAATTTCTGCATCGCGCGCGCTATCGCCCCGATATCGTCATCCTCGATCCGCCGCGCACTGGCGCGCTCGATCTGATGGAGCCGATCGTCAAGCTGAAGCCGCGCATGATCATCTACGTTTCGTGCGACGTGACCACGCTCGCGCGCGATATGCGCCTGCTCACCCGCGCCAGTTACAAAATTTCGTCGGTGCGCGCTTTCGATTTTTTTCCTAACACTCATCACGTCGAGATCGCGGCGCAGGTCCTATTGACTTAGATTGAGGGCCGTTCTTAATCTAAGGTCAGTACGCAACTCCCGGACCTTCCCGCCAGAGGGTTGATCAAGAGATGCCCAAGCAGGAAAAGGAAAAGCTCCCACGGCCGAAGATAACAATCATTCCCGGCCGCGGGGTGGCTCAAACCATCAACTATTTGCTCGAAGACCGGGACGACCTCGAATGGATTATCGCGGTGGGCCGCACCAAGAACGGCGAACTGTTCTTCTACGACACCGGCGGCGATATCGTCGAGGATCTCGGCACGCTCGAGTACTTGAAGGCGCGCATCGTGCGCGCCCACTTCGGCGACGAATACGAATAAGCCGCCAGCTCCCTTTTCGTAATCAAACGATCGCTTGCGGATGAGCGAGACCAGGCTTCGATCGTCGCTGCGGCAGCCGCTCACTCAGCCTCTTACCTTGAGCTTCGGCTGGTCGCGCGCCACGAAAACGCACCTGCACTCGAGTCATCAGTCGGCCACGGCTGGTTCGAGTTCGATGCAGGTCTGCTATTTTTTCGGGCAATGACGCGCAAGACCGCATCATCCTCGGAGCTGGCAGTGCTTGCCGATCGCTTGAAGCGGCGGCTCGGAAATCAGCGCCTGGCCGAGCAGGCGCTGCGCACGATCGCGGCGCGCGCGCCCGACGAGCGGCTCGCGATGGCGTTCCTGCTCAAGCTGGCCGAGGACTCGAGCGGCGCGCTTAAGAATGTTCTGCGCGATCGCGCCGCGGCGAGCGATCTGATTTTCTGCCTCGGCTCCTCGGAACTGGTCGCGACTGAACTTACCTATGCCGGAGCGGAATGGGCCGCTGCGTTCGAGGCGGCTCGCACAGCCAGCGCGAGCAGCCTGATCGAATCGATGCGATCGGACCCGATCGATGCGCCGGATCGGCTGAGCGCCTCGGTTGCGCTGGCGCAGTTCAATCGCCGGATGTTCGTGCGGGTCGCGATCGCCGATTTGCTCGATCGAATCGACGTCGCGGATACGTGGCGCGCGATGTCGGCGCTGGCCGACGAGTGTATCCGCGCGGGGCTCGAACTCGCGATTCGCTTCATGGGCGAGCGCGCGAAGGAGATCGGACGTTTCTGCGTGCTCGCGATGGGCAAGCTGGGCGCGCGCGAGCTGAATCTCAGTTCTGATATCGATTTGATCTATCTGCATGAGCCGTCGGGCTCGCGCGATTCGGTCGAGGCGGCGGCGCGCCTTGCTGAGTCGCTGACGGAAATGCTCTCGCCCGGATGCTTCCGAATCGACATGCGGCTCAGACCGGGCGGGCGCAACTCGCCGCTGGTGACGCCGGTCGATGGCGCGATTGGCTACTATCAAAATCTTGGACAGACATGGGAGCGGGCGGCGCTGCTGCGGGCGCGGCCGGTGGCCGGCGCGATCGAAATCGGGAACCAGTTGATCGCGGAGCTGGGCCCGTTCGTCTATCGGCGCTATCTCGACTTCGACACGCTGCGCCAGTTGCGCGCGATGAAGCATCAGATCGAAGCGGAACTGCGCTCGCCGGAGCTGGTCGAAAAGAATATCAAACTGGGCTTCGGCGGAATTCGCGAGCTCGAATTTATCGTGCAGTCGCTCACGCTGATTTATGGCGGGCGCGATCCGCGCCTTCGAATCGAGCAGACGATTGAGGCGCTCGAAAAACTCGACGAGCTGGGATACTTGCCGTCGCAGCGCGCGAACGATCTCGCCGGGGCGTATGCGTTTCTGCGCGACGTCGAGCACAAGCTGCAAGTCGTCGCGGGGCTGCAGACGCACGTGCTGCCGAGCCAGGAGAGCGGGATGCGCGCGCTGGCGGCGCGGATGGGATTCGGCAAGGACGCGCAGGCGCTGAAGGAATTCAGGGCGCGAATCGGGGCGCATCGCACGCTCGTCGCGTCGCAATTCCGCGAGACGCTGGCGGGCGGCGAGGACGAGTCGGCGCAGCGGCCGAGCGCGGCGGCGCAATCGGCGTGGAATGCGGCGCAGGAACCGGCGATGTCGGCGGAGGATCTGCACGAGCTTGGCTTTGCGCGCGCGGAAGAAAGCTCGCGGCATCTCGAGTTGCTCTCGCGCGGTCCGTCGCACGCGCTGACGAGTCCGCGGCGGCGCGAGCTGCTCGAGCGGCTGGGCCCGCTGCTGCTCGATGAGATGGGCAAGCTGCCGGATCCGGATTTGGCGCTGATGAATCTCGCCGCATTTATCGCGGCGATCGGCGCGCGCACTTCGTTTCTCGCGCTGCTGGAGCAGCATCCGGCGACGCGGCGAATCCTGCTTCGGCTGTTCGCGTCGAGCGCTTATCTCTCGACGATTTTCATTCGGCATCCGGACATGATCGACACGCTGGTGCGATCCGATCTGGTGAAGGCGCGGCGCGAGGCCGCCGAACTCCGCGACGAGGTGCGGGGGTTAGTGGCGGCGAACGCGGATTTCGAGGGCAAGCTCGACGCGTTGCGCGCGGTGCGTCATCAGGAATTTCTGCGGATCGCGATCGCGGATTTGGCCGGCGAGCTCGATACGTTCGAGGTCGAGCGCGAATTGACTACGCTGGCCGAGGTGGTGCTCGAAGAAGCGATGTCGATCGCGCGCGGCGATATCGCATCTCGCTTCAAGATTCCCGCGACGCTGCGGCTGTGCGTGATCGCGCTTGGCCGGCTGGGCGCGCGCGAGATGTCGTACAATTCGGACCTCGATCTCATTTTCGTGTACGGCGACCGCGCTGAGATTGCGGCGGACAGCCGCGAGATCGCATCGCGGATGATGCAGAAGCTGATCGCGATTTTGGAATCGCGGACGCGCGAGGGCTACGCCTACAAACTCGATTTGCGGCTGCGTCCATCGGGCAATGCGGGCCCGCTGGTGACGTCGCTAGAGGGGTTCCGCGAGTACCATCGCCAGAGTTCGGCGGTGTGGGAGCGGCAAGCGCTGGTGCGCGCGCGAGTCGTGGCGGGCGATCGCGAATTGGGGAAGCAGGTCGAAGAAGCGCGCGCGGAATTCGTTTACGGGCGCTCGCTGAGCGCGGCCGAGGTCGGCGAGATCGCCGCGATGAGAACGCGGATGCAAAATGAGATCGGCGTCGAGGACAAGACGCGGATCAATATCAAGCAGGGACGCGGCGGGTTGGTGGATGTCGAGTTTCTGGCGCAGATGATGGCGCTACGCCACGGTCATCGGCATCCGGAATTGCGGGTGCGGAACACGATGGGGCTGCTCGCGGCGCTCGATAAAATGCATCTGATCGAGCCGAAGGACGCGCGCGCGATCGAGGACGATTACCGATTTCTGTCGCGGCTGGAGAACCGGCTGCGAATCGAGAGCGATCAACCGGCGTGGGCGCTGCCGACGTCGCTCGCGGCGCTGAGACCGCTCGCGCGCCGGATGGGATTCGAGGGTGCGGACGCCCCGGAGCAGTTGATAAAGGCGCTGGCGGAGAGGCGCGATCGTATCCGCGCGATTTACGAGCGCTGCTTCACGCGCGAACAACAGGTGCCGGCTTAAGTCGGCGATCATTCTCCGAAATCGAGCTTCACGCCCGCGACAAAATTTATCGACGGCGCGGGGAAGCCAAACGCCTCGGAATACTGGCGATCCATCATGTTGGAGATTTTCACGAAAGTTTCCTCGTTGCGGCACCATCGGTACGGGACGCCGAGCGCGTACGAAGCGACGGCGTCAACGCGGTTGTAGGCCGGGTGATTTTCGATGGCGAACGGAAACGTGGATCTGATGTCGTCGCGATCGCCGAGGAAATTGTCGACGATGCTCGCGGTGATTCGATCGTGCGGAAGAAAGGTTCCGCTGCGCACGTATTGCACCAGCGCCGACGCAGTATATTTCGCGACTCGCACCGGACGCGCAGTCGCGCCGCTCGCGTTGGCGTGGGTCTGATCGAGAATCGTGACGTTGCCGCCGAGGGTGAGGCCTTTCAGGATCGTGATGCTCGGCACGATTTCGACGCCTTGCGTATCGACGCGGCCGGCGTTGCCGGCCTCGACGCCAAACAGCGTGCCGGGCGCGGGCACCGCGACGATCAGATTATGCACGCGGCGCGAAAAATACGTCGCGGTCAACGACGCGCGCTCGCCGAACAGGGTCGTGAAGCCGCCGTCATACTCGCTCGAGATTATCGGCTGAAGATCGGGATTACCGAAATTGGGAAAATAGAGTTCGTTAAAAGATGGCGCGCGGAAACCCTCGCTGTAACTGCCGCGCAGCGTCGTCGAAATTTTCGCGAGTGGAATCGCGACTGACCACGCGGGACTGACTTCCTCGCCGAACTGGCTGTTGCCATCGACGCGAAAACCGGCGGTGCCGAGAACGTGGCCATTGAAGAAGCTGCCTTCCTGCTCGAGGTAGCCGGCGTATTCCTGGCGGCGCGCGTTGAAGTTGCTGGTGAAGGTTCCGAACGGCGGAAACGAGGAACTGCTGTCGGAGCGGACCCATCGATCCTTGAAGTCGAAGCCGGCGACGGTGCGAAATCCGGGCATCCAGGTGTACACCGCCTCGGCCAGGCCGCCGCGCGTCTCGTCGGGAATGCGATCGATCTCGGAAGTCGGATTGCCCACGTACGGGGTCGAATTTACGCGCAATTCCTGGCGAACATAAAAGGCGCTGATCCGCGCGAGCAGTTTGTCGCTGAAACGATGCTCGATCTCACCTTTGAACATCATGAATTCGCTGCGTTGATGGGCGGTGGTATTCAACTGGGCGCCGGCGAGTCCGGATGCGATCGAAAAACGGGGCAGGCTGACGTTGGCCATCGTGTAGCGCGCGAAGCCGCGTATCACGGTGTTATCGCCGAGATGATAGTCGAGGCGGCCCGCGGTCGAGAGATTGTCGGAGTTGTCGTTGAACTGGCGATAACCTTCGGTCGAGTAGTACGACAGCGCCCCCGAGTAGCTGAGATTTCCCTGAGCGCCGTTCACAGTGCCGACCTGGCGGGAGGTCGCGCGATTGCCGCCCTCGGACAGCAGCGTGAATTTCGGCGCGCCTTCGCCCTCGCGCGAGAGCAGATTGATCACGCCGCCGATTGCCTGCGAGCCGTAGAGCGAACCGCCGGCGCCGCGCAATACTTCGATGCGATCGAGGTTATTGGTGGTGAGATTCGCGAAGTCAAATGATCCGGTCGCGCCGGCATTCACCTCGACGCCGTCGATCAGCACCAAGGTCGAGGAGGGCGGCGCGCCGCGGATCGAAACGTCGGTGACCGAACCGGGGGAACCGCCCTGCGTTACTTGCAAGCCCGGCACTTGCCGCAGCACGTTTTCGACGCGCTCGATTTTCTGCGCCTCGATTTGCGAATCCTCGACGACGCTGATGGTCGTGCCGATATCGGCGATGGGTTGCGGAATCCGGGTGGCGGTGACGACGATCGGACTTAATTTTTGTGGACTCGGCTTTTGCGCGGGCGGTTTCGCGGCGGCGGATTTTGCTGGCGTAGCGGTCGTCGCGGGTGATTTTTTGGTCGCAGTCGATCCGCTTGATGCAGCGCTTTTTGCTGCTGGCGCTGCGTAAGATTGCGGCGTCGTCGAATCGTCGCCGCTAGCCGGCAGAATCGGCGCGAATAAAAATATCAACACGATGCCGAAAACGATTAGCTGAAATGCTCGCCGCATGAACTCCCTCCGAGTTCGCTGCCTTCAGCGGGTGGGGAGTTTCGGGCGAAGAAAACCCGACCCCTCGCGAGACGAAAGGTCGGGCTTCAGGAAAATCGCGCCTGAGGCCACCCTCCCCGCGGAAGGCAACACAGTTAGTGACCCGGCCGGTCTCCTGGCTTGGGGTTCATCCTCGGGCCCGCCTTCCCGCCGAAGCGGTGGCATGTTGGGCCGTCGTCCCCCCACACAGTTGCGGGGCAGCGCCGGATTTAAACCGGCTTCCCGTGCACCGGGTGCGCATCGATAGATACGCGGTGTTGCGCGAAGGATCAACCGGCTTATGACGGATGCTGTTTTTTCGTAACGCGGCGAGCGATCATGTACGCTCACGATTCGATGGCGAGGATCACGTTACTGACGGGCGGCGCGCGCAGCGGCAAAAGCACGCATGCGCTGAAACTCGCGAATTCATATCGGCGCAAGTTTTTCATCGCGACCGGAGAGGCGCTCGACGAAGAAATGACTGCGCGGATCGCGTTTCATCGGGAGACGCGGCCGCCGGATTTTCAGACAATCGAGGAGCCGGCCAATGTCGCGCGCTCGATCGAGGCGATCGAAGGCCGCGCCGACGTCGTGGTGATCGATTGCCTGACGCTGTGGATCTCGAACCTGATGCACACTCACAACGACGACGAGCCGTTGCTCGCTGAAGCGGATGCGCTGGCCGCGGCGCTTGCTCGGGCGAGTTTCGCGAGCATCGTGGTGACGGACGAAGTTGGGATGGGGATCGTGCCGATGCATCCGATGGAGCGGCGGTACCGCGATTTGCTCGGATGGACGAATCAGAAAATCGCGGGTATCGCGGATGAAGTGCTGTTGATGGTGGCGGGCTATCCGATTCGGGTTAAGTGAGCGTTTACATCGTCAGATACCCTCGCCTCCGCTGACGCTCCGGACTCGGGGGCTGCAATTAAATTGCGATTCGACCCTCCGGCCCGAATCGAGCTCCGCGGTGCTCGCGCGTCGCGAAAGCTCCGCCAAATCATTTACATCGTCATTTACATCGTCATTGCGACAAGCAGCGCAATCTCGACCAGTTCGCCGCCAGCGCCAATCAAGTCACCGGTCACGCCGCCGAGCCATCGCCGATAGAACCATCGCGTCGCGAGCACAACGGCGACAGCAATCAACACGGTTCTGAAGCCACCGATCAGCGCCGCCAGCAAAATCGCGGCAAGGGCGGCGATGAGTCTGCGATCGAAAATGTCGCGGCGTGCGAGCAGCACGGAACCCGCGCCCCGCTCGCGCAAGTAAGCCATGCCATGCGGGATCGCGAGCATCGCCAATCGAGCAAGCATCGGCGCGACGATCAGGGCGTCGTAGCGGCGCGAACCGGTGAGCGTCGAGAGGGCGAGAATCTTGAGCGAGAGATCGAAGAAAACCGCGAGGGCGCCGAACGTGCCGAGCCGGCTGTCGCGCATGATCTCGAGCGCGCGCTCGCGATCGCGGCCAGCACCCAGCGCGTCGGCGGTGTCGGCCAGTCCGTCGAGATGAACGGCGCCGGTGATGATCGTGAGAAAAAGAATGACGATCACCGAGCGCATCACCTGGCCGAGGACATGCGCGAGTATCCAGTCCACGCCGCACAACGCCGCGCCGAGTGTCAGGCCGACCAGCGGGAACCACGTGAACGACGCCGTGACGGTCGCGTCGGAGGCGGGGCGGCGATCGATCACCGGCAGGATCGTGAGAAAGGAAAAGGCGAGTTGAAGCTCGGCGAGGAATCCGGCGGTTGGTGCGGCATCGACGCCGCTGGAGATCGGCGCGGCGCCGTCGTCGTCGATCATCGGATTTTGTCGGAGACGCCGGCGCCGGCAAAGGTCGCCATGTGATGGAACAGGTCGAGCGCCGACTCGATCAGGTTCATCGCAAGCGCCGCGCCGGTTCCCTCGCCGAGCCTCAGATCGAGGTCGAGAATCGGGCGCACTTTCAAATGATCGAGCACGAGTGCGTGTCCGCCCTCGGACGAGCGATGGCTGAAAAAAAGATGCTCGAACTGTCGAGGGTAGAATTGAAGAGCTACGGCGGCGGCAGCAGTCGCGATGAAGCCATCGACGACGACCGGGATATCGAGCGAAGCGCCGGCGAGACACACGCCCGCCATCGCAGCGATTTCGAAGCCGCCGAGCGCGACGAGGATCGCGAGGCCGGCGTCGTCGCGCGATTCGAACGTATCGCGATGAATCTCCAGGGCGTGCGCGACAACTTCAATCTTGTGCCGGATGCCGGCGTCGTCGAGGCCGGTGCCGCGGCCGACGATCTGATCTGGCGCGATTTCGGTGATCGCCGAGAGCAGTGCGGCGGCGGAAGTGCTGTTCGCGATACCCATCTCGCCGATTCCGATCAAGCTGGCGCCGCTGCCGGCGAGTTCGCGCGCGACTTCGATACCCGTCTCGAGAGCGCGCGTCGCTTGTGCGTGCGTCATCGCAGGACCGCTCGTGAAATTTTGTGTGCCCGCGCCTATTCGCCGATAACTGACATCGCGCAGTGGCGTTGCACTGGTGTCGGTCCTCACGCCTACATCGATGATTTTCAGCGCGTAGCCGAATCGCCGCGCGAGCACGCAGATCGCGGCGCCGCCGTTGCTGAGATTGCGCAGCATCTCGACCGTGACGGCTTGCGGAAACGCGCTCACGTTCTCGTCGGCGACGCCGTGATCGGCGACGAAGACCGCGATTGCGCCGCGAGTGAAGCTCGCGGAACTGTCGCGGCGAATCGACGCGTAGCGGCGGACGATTTCCTCGAGGTGGCCGAGGCTGCCCGGCGGCTTGGTCAGCGAATTGAGCCGCGCGTCTGCCGCCCATGCGGCCTCATTGTCGAGCGGGCGAATCGCAGCGATGGTTTGGTTGAGTAGTGACATTGATTTCCAGTGCGCGATTTTCGTGATCGCATCATGGGCGCGTCCGTCTGGCAAGAAAAGGATCCGGGATTCTTCGGCTGCGCAGCCTTCGCCTCAGAATGACAACGTGGTGAGATCGAACATCGACGAACAAAACACAGGTGGTTAGTCGATGGAATCGGCGGGAAGGATCGCGCGCCAGATCGACGGATCATCGATCTTTGACTTCAGCTCCCGCGCCGCAGACTGGTGCGGGTCATTCTTAGGCTCGCCGTTCCACGAATCGAGATGAATCAAGGTTCGCGGCGGCAATCTGCTGGCCCATTCAGCGGTCGCGAGAGTTGGCCGCTCGGGAAATTCATCGACGTAGCCGAGACAAAGATATGCGACGGGGATTACATCGCGCGGAATTCCAAAGATTTCGGCAAGCGCGTCGTTGCGCATGATACTCACCCATCCGACGCCGATTCCTTCCGCGCGCGCAGCGAGCCACAGGTTCTCGACCGCGAGGCAGGCGGAATAGATCTCGACGTCGCGGATGCTGGTCTTGCCGAGCACGCCGGGACCGAATCGATCGGGCTTGCAGGTGACGATCAGATTCAGCGGCGCTTCGAGGATTCCTTCGAGCTTGAGCGAGAGAAACTTCTTGCGGCGCGCGCCGGTGAAATCGGCAGCATTCCTTGCGCGCTCGGCTTCGAAAATTTCCTTGACGCGGCGGCGACGATCGCGATCGCGCACGATGATGAAATCCCACGGTTGCGTGAAACCGACGCTGGCCGCATGATGCGCCGCGATCAATATTCGCGCGAGCACTTCATCGGGAATCGGATCGTCGTTGAACTGGCGGATATCGCGGCGGCGAAAGATCGTTTCGTAGAGTCCGCGCTTGAGCGAATCGCTGAACTCGTTGCGACTCCGCCGCGAACGTCGGCCGCCGGAATTCATCGAAGGTGTCGTGGCGCAATCGAAAGAAGAAAACGGGCAGGCCGCGAACGCACGACTCGCCCGTTCGATTCGATCGCGGCTCAAGCCGCGGCGGCTTTCCTGGCCGCCTCGAGCGCGGCCTCGTAGTTGGGCTGGTTGGCGACTTCCTTCACGTACTCGACGTAAGTGACGTTGTCATTCTTATCGACGACGAAGACGCATCGCGCGAGCAGATGCAGTTCCTTGATCAGCGCGCCGTAACTGGTGCCGAAGCTGGCGCTCCGCCAATCGCTCAGCGTCGTGATTTTATCGACGCCGGCCGCCCCACACCATCGCGCCTGCGCAAACGGCAGATCCATCGAGACGCTCAAGATCTCGACGTCACCAGGCAGCTTCGACGCTTCCTCGTTGAAGCGGCGCGTTTCGGCGTCGCAGACCGGCGTATCGATCGACGGAATCGTGGTGATGACCTTGACCTTGCCCTTGAACTGGTCGAGCGTCGCGGGCTGCAGGCCCTTGCCGACCACGTTGAAGCTGGGGGCCTTCTGGCCGACCTTGAGTTCGGGACCGATGAGCGTCATCGGGTTGCCCCGCATCGTAACGGCGCCAGTGCGTTCTTCCGCCATGATTCAAAATCTCCTCAGTGATGTATAGAAACTCGATCCAGCCGAGATTAGCCGCGCGGATGGTTCGGGTAAACCCGCGACCTTGCCTTGCAGCTTTGTTTAGCTGGCGAGCCGATTCTGACACCATGCGCGGCATAACGCGAAGCGCCACAAAGACCCGCACGATGCACCCGGCGCGCATCGTCAATGCGATCGCAAAATTCAGCCGATCTCAGATCGCTCGAACCAGCAGTGCGCCCAATCCTCCGACCACCAGAATGGTGTTGATGGCGAACGTAACGATCGCGCCGGGCGCGCGCTTTTCCGGAGCGTTCAAGTAGCCGTTGGCGTAAAGGATGCGGCCCAGCAGGAACAGCACCCCGAGCGCCACGCCGATCTGATAGTTCACGCCGAGTGAAAAAATCCAGACCGCCGGAAGGAAGACGATCAGCGCCTCCAGTGTGTTCTGATGCACCCGGAAGTAGCGCTCGAATTGCGCGTTTCCTGTGGTCGCCGGCGCCTCGACCTTGTACTTCAAACGCGCGCGTCCAACCATCGCGCCGAGCACCGAATACTCGATCAACGCCAGCAGCGTGACGATTTCGAGTCCCGCATAGCTCATCATACCCGCACCTCCCATCCTCGTTGTGGCGGCAGACCCGCGTTCGCTTGGATGAAGCTACTCGCGCCGAGGCGGAGGAGCTAGATGCTACGGGCGCGCGTACTTGGCGATTCGTGCCGCCTCGAGCGCGTCGGCCACCTCGCGCGGCGGCGCCTGCGGCATCCAGCCCTTGGTGTAGTCGCGCGTCTCCCAGGTGCGATCGTTCGCATCCCAGACGTACGGCAGCTCGACGATCGTGCCGGGCGCGATGATCGTGTCGAATGCGCGCATCGCGTCGGTCACGATCCGGCGCTGCAGCTCGGGCTCGTTCGGCTTGCCGGTCTGATGGCCGAGCGGAAAATTCACAAACACCCCGCGCGGCGCTTTCACGGAGCGCGTGATGTCGAGCGCCGACGTCATGCACAGCGACGGAATTCCCGCTTCTTCGGCCACGCGCGCGATCAGTCCAACGGACTGATGGCACACGGGTCAGGCAGGGACGAGGTAGAAGGCGTCGGCGTGCGCGCGTTTGAGTTCATCGACGATTTGCGGCGCGAGTTCGTCGCGGACTTGGCGCGCGGAATAAATCCCGCCCATGAAACTGAAGACGGGATCTATCAGCTCGCCGATCACGCCGGCAGATTCGAGTTCGCGAAGCCGCTCGAGCGGAAACACGCAATTGGGATCGATCGCGGCATCGTGCGTCGGGTAGCCGAAGTGCCAGACGTTGAGCTCGTCGCAGCGCGCATTTTTTGGGATGCGCCGGTACGTCGAATCCTCGCGATGAAAGCGCGGCTGATCGCGATACATGAATCCGCCCGAACTCATCATCGCGACGCGGCACTGCGCAATCGGTTTTGTGAGCGGAGTGAACGGCACGGTCTCATTGACGACCCAACGGTACGGAATGAAATCGCCGTACAGATCGCGCGTGCGTGGAATGTAATCGACTGGCATCTTTGTTATGCTCCGTTCGCGCGGCGCGGTTTCGATCAACACGCATCCGGCGGAAACATCATCTTATCCGCCCGGAACTCGCGCACCACAAGATCAATAAAGCCCTTGCGCACCGGCCACTCAAGCCGCGTATCGCGCCAATGAATTCGGCCGTCGGGGCCTTCGAGTTCGCTCGCGATGTCGTGCATATTTGCGAGCGCGCGCTTTAGACGATCGTTGTCGGCGGCGACGGCGGGAATCGCGCGCATCCGATTCATCCAGGCGCTGAGTCGAGGATAGGAATCCATCGCGATGCCCATCGCGGGCGCAGACGGCACGTAACAGATCGCGGACAGGTCGGCGATGCTGACGTTGTCGAAGAAGAACTGCCGCTCGCCGAGCGCCGCTTCGAGGCGCGCGAGCAGGCGCGAAAATTCGTCGCGGGCGGCGCGGGCCATCGCATCAGCCTCGGGAGAATTTTTGCGCAACTGCGACATCCAGTAACCGTAGCTGACGGCATCGAAGCCGCGATCGCAGAGATCCTCGAGCGTACGCATTTGCGCGCGCGCGAATGGATCCTTCGGAAACAGCGGCGGTGTCGGATACGCATCTTCGAGGTATTCGCAGATGATCGTGGAGTCGGAGATCGTGCGGCCGTCGTCGAGCACCAGGACTGGAACTTCGGCGCGTTCGCTGGCGGCGCGGAGATCTTCTTTTCGATCGAGCGAGTAGCATCGTTCGATCGGCTCGAAGGCGACGCCTTTGAACTCGAGCGCCATTTGGGCCTTGCGCGCGTAGGGGCTCGTTGCGTAGGTGAATAACTTCATGGTGGTCGAACTCCGTCGGCTATCTTAGTTGAGGCAGCACTTCGAGACCGAATCGATCGAGCGAGCGGCGCGCCTTGGCGGGATCGAGTCCCGGCAGTTGCGTCACGACGATCAATTCCGTGAACGGGGTTGCGTCGAGAATCGCGTTCAGCTTGTCGCGAACTTCGGCCGGCGTTCCGAGCACGCTGGTACGCCGCAGCCGCTCGGGGTCGGGACGAATCAGCACTTTGCTCTGGTCAGTGGTGCCGGCGGCGGCGGAAAGCCACTTGCCGTACAACTCAGCCTGATACATGAGGGCATCGCGCGTGTCGCGCCAGGCCTCTTCTTCACTGTTCGCGACGTACACCGCGCGGTTGGCGACGATATTGTATTTTGATGGATCTTTGCCGGCCGCCTTCAGCGCCTCGATATAAATGCCAGCTTCTTTGCGCCCGCCCACGCAGGCGAACGAAAGATCGAGCTTCGCGGCGCGGCGAATCGCCTTGGGCGCGCCTGCGCCCCACAGCAGCTCAGGATACGGCTGGCTCACGGGTCGCGGCAGTACGCGCACGTCGCGAAACTTGAAATACTTGCCATCGAAGCTGAAACGTTCTCCGGTCCACGCGAGCTTCAATATTTCGAGCGTCTCGAGCGTGCGGCCGAGGCGCTCGGCGCGTGGAATTCCGAAGCCATCGAATTCTTCCGCCCGATAGCCTTGCCCGATTCCAAGCCGCAAACGCCCGCCCGAGAGCACATCGACGAAGGCCGAATCTTCGGCGAGCTTCAACGGATGAACGAAAGGCGCGAGCAAAACGTAAGTGCCGATCGTGACGCGAGTGGTGCGCGCAGCAATCGCGGCTGCGGCCGGCATCATCGCGGGCAGGTACCCGTCGTCGGTGAAGTGATGCTCCGTCAGCCAGATCGAATCGAAGCCCATCGCCTCGGCCGCCTGCACCTGCTCAAAGCAGTGACGATAAAGGTCGCGAAACGAAATCGTCGAAGTCGGAGGATTGCGGAAGTCGAGCTGATAGCCGATTTTTGTTTTGCGCATTTTTTCAGACCCCACGCGGCGACTAGCTCCAGCGCACTAAGTGCTGAGCAGGACCGCCTCGATCAGCGTGCGGCGAGGCCGCCGTCAACGATCAATTCGGTGCCAGTGATGTAGGATGCATCGTCGGAGAGCAGAAACACGATCGCTTTCGCGATTTCCCACGGCGTGCCCTGCCGATGCATCGGGATGCCCGGCGCCACTCGCGCTTCGCGATCGCCGATCAGCCGGCGCACCATCGACGAATTGATCAGGCCGGGCAGTATCGTGTTGACGCGGATGTTGTCGCGGGCGTGCGAGACCGCCGCCGAACGCCCTAATCCGAGCAGCGCGGCCTTGGTCGCCTCGTAGGAAATCATGCGGTTGCTGCGCAGCGCGGCGAGCGACGACACGTTGACGATCGCGCCGCCGCCGGCTTTGGCGATCTCCGGGACCGCGTAGCGCATCGTGAGAAAATGGCTTCTCAGATTCACCGCGAGCATCGTGTCGAACTGCTCGGTAGTGGTTTTAAGCAGGCTGCCGCCGATGCCGATGCCGACATTGTTCACGAGCAGATGCAGCGCGCCGAATGCTTTGATCGTCGCCTCGACTGCGCCGCGGCATTGATCCTCGATACTAACGTCGGCTGCGACCGCTTCCGCGCGTCCGCCTTCTTCACGAATCGCATTGGCGGTCTGCTGCGCGAGTTCGAGCGAACGATCAGCGACCATCACCGCGGCGCCTTCGCGCGCGCACATGATTGCGGTGGCGCGTCCATTGCCGATCGATAATTTCTCGCCCGTGTTGGCGGGACCGTCAGCGCCGCCACCGATAATCAACGCGATCTTGCCCGCTAGCCGAGCCATGGTGCGCCTCCTTTGGAACAGGATGTCCCACTGATAACGCAATCGCTCGAAACTTGCACACGAACTCGCGTAGGCCGGACAATGCGAAGATCGGGGATGCACGCTATTCGTTCCTGACTGAGCATTTGACGGTTGGAGCGACCGACGCCGGCAACGCGGTTGGACCAGCCAAAAAGTCCTACGACGAAGCGCGGATCTCTGGGAAGAGGAGACTGCAAAGTGCTGAAAGCGAACAATCGGCCTAGAATCGAGGCTTTGGCGCCGGATTGCATGTTTCTGGAGGCTCAAAGAATCGAATTGCCCAGCCTTCGCCGCCTTCTTCAAGCTGGAACGTTTGACACAAAAGACTGGCATTTTCTGCAGCCCAAGACGTCTTGAGCAATACTTCCGCAGTCTTCTCGCCCTTCGATTTTACTTCGGCGGAATAGGAGCTCAATGCTCCGAAAGCGCCATAGTTCCACGTGAGACAGTTCATTGCCGCGCCCCCGCAGAGCAGGTCAGCGTTGCGTCGGCCTTCGTTGCTCATCAGTTCCGTAATTGCGGCAGAGTTGTTGCCCCTGAACGCCTCGAAAGCCTTGAGAACGATCCGGTCGGGAGTAGGATGATGGTAATTCGTCCAAGACCACCATCCCAACCCCAGTGCGACGACGATCACAATGATAGCGGGAATCGAGCGATTGGAAATCGGAGTTCCGCCGCTTACATTGGCAGTTGAAAGCTTTAGAGGGGTAGCCAACGAAGTGCGGGTCGGTTGATACGAGGGTGCTGGGATGCCTGTTCGCAGCACAGCCGGTTCTTGCGACGCGCTACTCTCGAGATTTGTCCCGCATCTGCCGCAAAATCGCGCCTCCTGCCTAGCTGGCACGTGTCCACATTTTGCACACATCTTCACGAGCTAGTTCACTCGTTTTCCAAATGTATGCGTATGCAGAAATTCAAGTGCCCGACGTACTAACCAACGAATCCGCCTTACGTCACGTTCCGATCTTCTTCTGTCACGGCATAAGACTATAATCCCGCTTAGCCGGCAACGGTCCGACGTCAATCCAAAATCGACGACAGGATGCGCGCGCTAGGCGCCTTCGCGGCTGCGCGAGCGAGCCTGATGCGGTTCGGGCGGGATCGTCAGCATATCGCGCGAATGGATCTCGCCGAGATACTCGATCAGATTGCGCATCGAGACGACCGCGGTCGGCCGGCCGTCGTCATCGACCAGCGGGATGTGGCGGAAACCTTCGAGCACCATCTTGCTGAGCGCGAAAGCGACGTTGGCGTCGGCGGGCAGCGTGAACGGATCGCGGGTCATCGAGGCGGTAATCGGCGTGCGTTCAAGGTCGATCGAGTGGCCGACGACTTTCATCAAGACGTCGCGCTCGGTGAAGATGCCGGCGAGCGCGCCGTGCTCCTCGATCAACACGCAGGCGCGGCGCTCCCGCTGCATCAGGGCGATGGCTTCGCCGAGGGTGGCTGAGGCGTTTACGATCAACGCCGGCTGTGACACCACTTCGCTGAGCGTGGTATTGGCGAGCACGGACTCGAGGTCCTTCGGGCCGGGATGCTCGTCGTCCAACAGTGATTCGCGTACGTCTTCGTCGCTGGGCATCGTGGGTGGTCTCCCGTGTCGACGTTCGGTCGAAAGAAAAGCCTACGGTGTTTCCGGATTTAGGGCAAAGGTCGCGAGCGCATCGCGCGTGCTTCGGAGGCGTTATCGCACGAGGGTGAGAGCGTCATTGGCAAAAACTGCGGCAAGGTGAAGGATTGGCCGCGATTGAAGGAGTTACGATGGCTTCGGTTCCAGTTGATGTAATCATCGTCGGCGCAGGGTCGGCGGGCGCGGAGTCGGCGGCAGTTCGGCGATCAACGGTCAAATCGCGATCCGCGGGATGCTCGACGATTTCGATATTTGGGCGCGCCAGGGATGCGCCGGATGGTCGGGCGAAGAAGTGCTGCCGTACTTTATCAAGCTGGAGAACGATCTCGATTTCGGCGGCCAGCCGTATCACGGAAATCGGGGACCGATTCCGGTGTGGCGCGCGCCGCAGGAGAATTGGGGCGGCGTCGATCGCGCATTGCACGACGTCTGCCTCGATAAAGGCTACGGCTGGTGCGAGGATCACAACGCGCCGACCGGCACCGGCGTTTCTCCCTACGCGATGAATCGTCAACCTGCCGGATGGGTCCGGCGCCGGACGCGCGCTCGGTGGTCGATCCGGATTGCCGCGTCAAAGGTGTGGAGCGGCTACGCGTGATCGATTGCTCGATCATGCCGGAGATCGTTCGCGCCAATACGCATCTGAGCACGGTGATGATCGCAGAGATGATGGCGGATCGAATCCGCGGCAAGCGCGCTGCCTGATAAGCGATCGCTACTCGCGGATAACGATCGTCCTAGCGCGAGGCTTTGCCGAGCCGCCTGGCTGTAGAAAAGCCAGGGCGCTTATCGCCCGAATCGCGCAGACCCATTAGATGCAGCTCCAGGATTTCGCGCAGCGAGGGAGTCGCGCTCTTCCACGATGGCTCGCCGCCGCGCAGCCATAGCAACTGGAACGCGAAGTACAAGGCAAAGAGGTTGTAAGCGAGCAGCGGAGGGCTTATGTCCTTGCGAATTTCACCCTTCTCTTGCGCCTGTTCGATAAGTTCAGACATCTTCCTGAAGAAGCCTGCGGTAACTTCATCGACACGATGCCTGTCGTCAGTTAGAAACGCGACCTCTTTCATGAATACTCGGGCCAGTTCCAGATCGCGTTCCATGTGCTCCAGCATCACGGTGAAGACGTGCATCGCCTGATCGAGCAAGGAGGCTTTAGGCGCCGTCGCAAACGCGCGATTGACCGAGTGGCCGACCTCCTCCTGAAAGAACATCACGAGTAGCGACTCCTTGGTTCCGGCGTGAAAGAAGACCGTGCCTTTCGCGACGTCCGCCAACTCAGCAATCTCGCTGGTGGTAGTCTCGTGAAATCCTTTGCGCCGAAAAAGCTCGCGCGCGGCGCGTTTGATCCGCTCGTATTTGTCGAGCTTGCTGCGCTCCGACCGGCTAAGTGGAATTACATTGCTGTTAACTGCCATTCCCACACCCCGGGCAACCTGCTAATCGAGTAGCTACTAGAAGGTTGTCACTGTTTCACAAAATCCAGAACCACGCGATTGTGCTGGTCCGCGTTTTCGAACTGCGCCCAAAGTGTTGGGCGAAAAAAGGAATGTTGCGAACATAGTTCTCAGCGTGGCCGCCATTGCCATGTAACAGCACCAGCGGGAAGCCTTCGCCACCTTCTATTATGCGGCTGCGATACCGGCCTTTGACCTGGCGAACCTGGCACTTAAGAAGGTCAACCCAATATGACATCGATAGCTACTCCGTACTGAGGCAAGGCATGTGAGCTATCCCGACGCTTGATATCGGCGCGCACCGCGACGACGTTGGCGCCGGCGGCGCGAAACTCCACAAGGGCTTGCTCGAGACGCGCGGCATCTCGTCCATTGATGACGACCTGGACGCCCTCCTTGGGCAACGCTTCGGCGCACGCGCGGCCGAGGCCGCGGCTCGAGGCGCATACGATAGCCTTGCGGCTTGCGATTCCGAGATCCAAAATTGGCGCCTCCGTTAGAGAGCGATGCGGCGCGCGCGATTAACCTTGGTCAATATCGTCCATAGTCAACG
>NZ_JAUSKL010000007.1 GCF_030646925.1 Candidatus Binatus sp.
TACCCTCCGACGCCATGATGCTCGGTATCGATCCGATGACTCAGCGCGATCGCATGCTGGAAGGCATCAAGGTCATCATGCGTCTCTTCAACGGCGAGACCGTCACCGAGAAGTCCGACTGGTACAACCTCGTCAATGCGCGCGCGCACCTGATGCCTTACACCCAGCCGCATCCAGAGATTGCGGTTGCGAGCGCCGTTAGTCCGTCGGGCGGTCGCGCCGCCGGCAAGTATGGCTTCGGGATGCTGTGCGTGGCGGCCACCAACGCCGACGGCTTCGACGCGCTATCGACCAACTGGCAAATCGCTTGCGAGATAGCGTCTGAGGAGGGCCGTACGATGGATCGCAACCGGCTCCGGCTGGTCGGTCCGGTGCATATCGCGGAAACTCGCGAAAAGGCCCGCGAGAACGTCAAATGGGGCATTTACAAATGGATGGAGTACTTTGCCCGCCTCAATCCGCTCGCGCCGGCAGCGCCCAATGGCCAAGACCCGATCGATATGATGATCGCAGCCGGAAGCGCGGTAATAGGTACGCCCGACGACGCAATCGCTCAGCTCAAACGGCTCGAGAAGAAGCAGGGTGAGTTCGGCGCCTTCCTGCAACTCGCGCACAACTGGGCCACCTGGGACAACACCATCAAGTCGTACCAGCTATGGGCCGAACACGTCGCGCCGGTGTTCAAGAACGCGAACGTCAGCCGGCAGGCATCCTACGACTGGACGATGTCGAATGCGCGCGAGTTCATGGGTCAGGCGATGAATGCCGCTGGTGCGATGATTCGCAAACATGCTGACGAGCGCGCCGCGAAGAAGAAGTCCGAGGAAAAGCTCGCGGCCAAGTAACGAATATAGATAGACCGCGGCGGCTGGATTTGCTGCCGCTATTAAATTCAGGGAGCTGGCATCGATCTGCCAGCTCCCTGTTTCGTATCGAACTAACAGTTCGACGCCGGCAACGACGCCCCAGATTTACTACGATGAGGTGTTGCCAAGATGCGGTCTTTGCTACGAAGCGACCTTACTACGAACTTATCGTGCTGTTCGGTGGGGGCGCTTTCACCGCGGCCGCGGCGAGCGTGAGACGAGGCAGCCTTGCCAAGGGATTAGCCGCTCTCTCAGTTGGAAAGTGGTCGAGTATTCTTCCCGTTGGAGAGACCGTTGCTGCAACGGCGGTACTCGCGCCGTTCAGCCTGGTACCGTATGCTGCGATGAGCTGCTGCTACAACGACGTCTTGCTTACGACGCGCCCTGGGTTTGCAATTCGAGCAGGCGCTTCGAGATCAGTTGCGCCCAGTAATCCATCGCGTTTTGCGCATCGCCCCACTGGAATGACGCCGCGCCCTTGATTCCCATTCCACCCGACCGCTGATCGACTGCTTCCGCAAATACGTCGCCGCTCTGCGAATCGGTCACGACCATCTCTACTTCAGCCGAGCCCACGAACGCGTAACTGCCGGTCGCGAGCGACTGAGCCATGTCAAGGACGCGCGCCTGCGGAACCAGCACCGAGACGCTTCTGAGTCCCGGTACAGCCGCCGTTGCGTCCATCAACGCCACCCGCAACTTGAGCGTTCCCGGTCCCGGCTGATCGACCAGTGTGTAGTTCTGCTCGAGATTGGTCTTCAGCGCGTTGTAGAAGTACTGCGTGAGAACCTGTTGATCGGCGGTTGAGACTTTAGAATCCGCGGCCGCCCAGAACTCGACCGGCATCAGCATCATCTTTCGATAGTTAATCCATTTCACTTCCGGGTAGATCCACACCAGCGCAGCGCCGCCAGCCGGACCAGGGTGCAACTTCGACGCGTAAGGACCCATGAATCCGGTCACCGACGCCGGCAACGCCGTGCCCGATTCGACTGCCTTCGCCGCTTCAGGCGTACTCTCGACCGTGCTTGCGCATCCCGCCGCGATCATCATCAGCGCAACGCTAGCCGCCACAAGGCCCGCGCTCGATTGATTGCGAATTATTTTCTTCAGCATAGACGATCCTCCCCGATTCCCGGATTTCCGGATTCCGCGCCCGCTCCAATGTCAGTGAAAATCTCAACTGGCGCAACCCCAACCGCCGCGAACTTCCACAACAACGATTTCGCTTTTTCCGTCA
The DNA here is from genome assembly GCF_030646925.1 of Candidatus Binatus sp. Lineage (NCBI taxonomy): Bacteria > Candidatus Binatota > Binatia (SeqCode) > Binatales (SeqCode) > Binataceae (SeqCode) > Binatus (SeqCode) > Binatus sp. (SeqCode). The sequence goes on from NZ_JAUSKL010000007.1 coordinate 2,107, forward strand.
TCCTGAGCCGAAGCCCTGAGCGAAGTCGAACGGGGCAGGCTGCCGGAGTCGAAGGATCACGGATCTCTTCTTCCTTCAAACCCTTCTCTTAATCCCTCAAATTCTTCAAATCTGCGGTTAACCCTTTCTTAACTTCGCGGCGACAACCACCGGCTATTCACACCGCGTCGCGGGTGAGAAAATGTCCGATTGCATTCAGTACATCGAGGTTCATCTCCAATGCCCGTATGCACCGCTCTCAACGACGACCAATTCAAACTGCTCGACGCCTACTGGCGCGCCGCCAACTACCTCACTATCGGCCAAATCTACCTGATGGCTAATCCGCTGCTGCGCGAACCGCTCCGTCCCGAGCACATCAAGCCGCGCCTGCTTGGTCATTGGGGGACCTCACCCGGACAAAATTTCATCTACGCGCATCTGAACCGGCTCATCAAACTGCGCGACGCCAGCGTTATCTTCGTCAGCGGTCCCGGCCACGGCGGACCCTCGCTCACCGCCAACACCTATCTCGAGGGCAGCTACACCGAGATTTATCCGAGCATCACGCGCGACGCCGAGGGGATGCGCAAGTTCTTCCGGCAGTTCTCTTCGCCGGGCGGGATCTCGAGCCACGCCGGCCCGCACGTGCCCGGCTCGATCAACGAGGGCGGCGAGCTTGGCTACTCGCTGCTCCATGCGTTCGGCGCCGCGTTCGACAATCCCGACCTCATCGTCGCGTGCGTAATTGGCGACGGCGAGGCGGAAACCGCACCGCTCGAAGGCGCCTGGAAGAGTATCGATTTCTTAAACCCCGTCCGCGACGGCGCCGTGCTGCCGATCCTCCATCTCAACGGCTACAAGATTTCCGGTCCGACTACGCTCGCCCGCCACAGCAACGAGCAGATCCGCAAACTGCTCGAGGGTCACGGCTACCAAGTGTACATCGTCGATGGCGACGATCCATTCACGATGCATCGCGAGTTCGCGGCGACGCTCGACCAATGCTACGCGGCGATTTGCGCGATCCAGCACGACGCTCGCACCAACGGATTCTCGCATCGCCCCATCTGGCCCGCGATCGTTCTCCGCTCACCCAAAGGATGGACCGGGCCGAAAATCGTCGATGGCAAACAAATCGAGGGTACTTTCCGCGCCCATCAGGTGCCGCTCGATAAGGTCAAGGAAAATCCTGAGCACCTGAAAATGTTCGAAGCCTGGATGCGCAGTTACCGGCCCGGCGAACTGTTCGACGTGAATGGCCGCCTCGTCCCCGAACTCCAGGCGATGGGGCCCGTTGGTATCCGCCGGATGGGTGCGAATCCCCACGCCAATGGCGGCCTCCTCACTATCTCGCTCGATATCCCGTCGTTCACCGATTATGCGATCCCCATCGAGATGCCCGGCAACACGAAAGTCGAATCGACGCGTCCGTTCGGCGCGATGCTCCGCGACATTTTCAAGCGCAACGAGAAGCAGCAGAACTTCCGCCTCTTCTGTCCCGACGAAACCAACTCGAATCGTCTCGGCGACGTCTTCGAGGTCGAAAATCGATGCCTGGTCTCGCACATCGAAAACTTCGACGATCATGTCTCGCCCACCGGCCGCGTGATGGAGGTTCTTAGCGAGCATTGTCACCAGGGATGGCTCGAAGGCTACACGCTGACCGGCCGCCACGGGCTGTTCGCGAGCTACGAGGCGTTCGCGATGATCGTCGATTCGATGGTTGCGCAGCACGCCAAGTGGCTCAAGACTTGCCGCACCGAGTTGCCCTGGCGCCGCCCGGTTCCTTCGCTCAACTACCTGCTCACCTCGACCTGCTGGCGCAACGATCACAACGGCTTCAGCCATCAGGGCCCCGGCTTCATCGATGCGCTCCTGACCAAGCAGGGCATCGTCTCGCGCATCTATCTGCCGCCCGATGCCAATTGCCTGCTCTCGGTCGCCGACCATTGCCTGCGTAGCCGCGGCTACATCAACCTGATCGTCATCGACAAGCAGATGCATCCCGTGTGGCTCGATATCGATTCAGCTCGCGAGCACTGCGCGCGCGGCGCTTCGAACTGGCGATGGGCCGGTAATGAAAACGGCATCCAAAACGGACAGGATCCCGACCTCGTGATGGCCTGTGCGGGCGACGTTCCGACCGAGGAGACCATCGCCGCCGCGTGGCTGCTCCGCAAATATCTGCCCGAGATGAAAGTCCGGGTCGTCAACATCGTCGATCTGATGACGCTGTTTACGCCGGAGAATCATCCGCACGGTATGGATGAAGACGCTTTCGCCGATCTCTTCACCACCGATAAGCACGTCATCTTTTCGTTTCATGGCTACCCCGGCGCGATTCATGAGATCATTCATGGCCGCCCCAACCCCGATCGCTTCCACGTCCGCGGCTATGTCGAAGAAGGCACCACGACTACCCCCTTCGATATGCTCGTGCTTAATCGCGCGAGCCGCTACCACCTTTGCATCGACGCTCTCAAGCGTGCGCCTCACTTCGAGGCGCGTGCCCGCGAATTGATCGAAAAAACCGAAGAGGCGCTCGCCGCGCACCGCAAATACATCGCCGAACATCTCGAGGATATGCCAGTCATCCGCAACTGGCGCTGGACCCCGAGTTAAAGAGTTAGGTCTTACTGCGTTCTCGCTCTTTTATTCTTAGCGCAGATCCTCTTCTGTCATTCCCGCGCGTGGCTGCCGCGCGAGGAATCCCGGCTCCGGTCTTTTCCTAATGCCTCGCCCGTTCGTTTCGCTGTAGGTGCCTCAGGCACGCCAGCGGTCTTCCTCATACCTCGCCCGTTCGTTTACGGGAGAGGCGGCCGAAGTCGCGGAACGCGACGAGGTAGGTGAGGGTGCAGGATCGCCTGCTAGTGCATCGCATCTGTTCTTCGCCACCGCCTTACTTCGTAAGTCTTCGCACTTGCAGGGCCGGAAAGGGGCCACTTTAGCGAGACACTTCGCAGACACTAAGCCCGAATAGTCCGCACGGATGCGGCAAGAAATAGGGCTCGCCAGTGAAGCGATGTGGTGCCGAGGCGATTGCGACGCGATTACGTGACGACGGCGGGAACAAGAGCGTCGCCGGGGAGGCCGCCTGATTGAAAAGGCGATTCGGTATGAGTCGCCTTTTTTTTATTCCCGGTTCCAACACTAAAATTCTGTTGGTTTTCGCCAGTTCGAAATATGGCTGCCAGTTGTTCAAGCGTCATTAGATTTTTGAATGATTTGAAACGATTCGCCTAATGGTAAGATGCCCTCAAATACTTATGAGAGGTGAGTCCTATGAGTCGCGGAAAGCTACCTGATTTAATGACGAAGGAGATTAAAAATAGACTGTACGCGTCACAATGGAAGGATGAGATACGATTGGCAATTAGGCAAAACAGACGGCATAGAATCTGGCAAAGATTTGTCCTAGATTTTTCCGATACAAAAATGGCGATGGAGGATGCAGCGTGTTCCCTCCTTCAGACAAAGACTCCGAAGCTGAAGCAAAGGCTTGGGCTCTTGAATCACCGGCATCAAGGAAGAACGCTGAAGAATGGGCGAATCTTGATGAATTAGGTTAGCGTGATTCGATATCCGGCAACTGCGAGGTTGGGGTATAGTTATATCCATCTATCTGGCGTCAAGCGGAAAGATGAAGGAGCAACCTATGTCGCGAATAACATCAGATGCTAGCAACACCTTTATCACTTGCGAACTGTGCGATCCGGAAAATCCAGCTCCCTTCCGATTCCTCGAAGAACCGGGGAGCCCGGTCTTGTGTTTCCCCCATGCAGGTAAAGCCTTCTGCCAGGGCGATTCCGCCGAAAAGTTCCGCGTACGACCATTGCTCGTTCTCGACGGCGGCGGACATCGGAAAGCGTAGTAAGGGCAAGTCCCGCCAAATCGCCACACTCGCGCTGGCTTGGGCTCTTACGCTATCCGGGTGTGCACCGTGGATAGAAAGCCGCGAACTCCATAGAAAGTGCGTACCGTCTAGTCCGGGGTGGGGGGTCGATGTTATTAGGACGTCTTCGATACCAGAAATTGGCGACGATGCTGCTTGCATCGCGAGTTGTCACAGATATAACGACCCTTTGGCCTGCCTGGTTCACTCCAGACTAGCTTGCCAAAACGGTGATCGAGCGGCCTGCATTGATTACCAAGCCGCCGTGAATCCAGCGAGATGATTTCCATCCCGAAATCAAAGCTAGGGCAGGCTCGATTTCAAAACCGCCCACTACCAAAAAAAGTGTCTTTTTGTGTCTGAGCCGAGCAAACCCGAAGTGATGCGAGGGCTCCCTGTTTTGAGAAACCCTCGCATTTTCCGATGCGATCCGATCCGAGCCGATGCCGTTACAATCCCCCGGCCAGCTTAGCAATCTGATGCCTTCGACCACTCAGCCACCTCTCCCACGCCGCGATTCCCGATATCCACCAAAGGGGCGGATGCTTCAGCCGCCCTGTTCCTCAATCTGTGAAATTCCCAAATCTGAGGTTAACTTCTTTTCTCCCCGATCTTAATCGCGCCGCGACTATTCTTAGCCCATCTCGAATGCGAAAATTCGGTTACTGGTCAGGCAGGAGTTTTTGCCGCATCCACATCCCTCCGCCCATCCATCCGCTCATCGATCCGTCTGTATGGTTCATCACAGAGTCTCTTTCGTTGTGCTGCGACCAGCCCACCACTGGGCAATCCAAATCGTGAGCGTAGGCAGCAGTGTCATTTGACGTAGCAGGACCGCAGCAAGCGTTCGTCGCGGGCCATCGCGGCGCTCAGCACTCATTTCTGTTCCTTTTGGACATCCCCCGATTTTTCGCCCATACCCTTCATCATCGGACACTGCGGCATGGATTCCTTGCCCATCTGCATGTGCTGCATCATGTGCTGCATCATCTTCTCCTCCATCTCCGCCCTTCGCGCATCCATGGCGATTCGCTGCTCCCCCATGTGGGTGACGACGGCGGCCATCAGGCCGACCTTCTTGTCCTCCGGCGCGCGGTTCATCTCGGTGAGCTCCTCGGTGAGTTGAGCGTCTTGAGCCTTAATGTCTTCCTGCATTTTCTGTTTCTGTTCCTTCATTTCCTGGCAGCGTTCCATCATTTTGGCCTCCGTCACGTTTTTTCCCTCCGCAGACTCGGCGGATCGCGCTTGGACTGGAGACCAGATGGCTAGAGCCAGAGCCAATACGAGGCTTGAACGGATGATGAGGTTCGTATTCGTTCGGGTTTTCATGTTCTGTGACCTTCCTTTTGTTTTTCGTTGTTGTTCGCGGTTGGCGTGCGGCTGACAGCGTGTCTGAGAAATCGGTTTCACCTCATCTGCACCGGTGTTAACACTCGTATTGCGCTGGCGGAGAAGGCTTCTCTAAAGAGCATAACCCTATTTTTAAGTCCAAAAAACTACCTGAGGGGCGGATGCTTCAGCCGCACTTTTTCTTAATCAAATTCCTCAAATCTGCGGTTAACTCTTCTCCCATCTTAAGTCGCTGAACGCCACCAATCCGATCACGTTCATGCTCTGACGCCAGATGTGCTAGTCTTGGCGGGCGAGCAGGGCGGAAGAATCGTAACCGGCGCTCGCGCTGAAGCTTCAAAGACATCAGAGCGTATCGCAACCCGTCGCGCGCGACGAAAGGAAAACAACATGCTCGAGACAGGAAAACCGTTTCCGAATTTTTCCTTGCAGAACCAGGACGGCAAAGTAACCCGGCTCGGCGATTTCGCCGGCAAGTGGCTGGTGGTGTACGTCTATCCGAAGGACGACACGCCGGGCTGCACGATCCAGGGCAAATCGTTCACCGCGACCAAGGCCGATTTCGACGCGGCGAATATCAAGGTGGTCGGCGTCAGCCAGGATGACGTCGAATCGCACAAAAACTTCTGCAACAAGTTCGCATTCACGATCGATCTGCTGGCCGACACCAAGGCCGAGTTGCTCAACCAGATGGGAATCGGGCAGGCCGAATTCCACGGCACGAAATACTGGAACCGCTCGAGCTTCGTAGTCGATCCCAAGGGCGTGCTCTGCAAGGTGTACGAGAAGGTGAATCCGCAGGGGCACGAGAAGGTGCTGCTCGACGATATCAAGGCGATGCAGAAGTAGAGTTTCACCGCATCGCATCGCGGACGATTGCGCTCTAATCGGCGCCGCGAGCACGGCAAACGTCCTGTCGAACGGGAGGAAAACCCGCCGGCAGGGCGTTTTCTCATGGGTGTCGATTTGATTTAGTGAGATAAGATCGGCTGCCGTGGGAGGAATCCGCCGGTTATCGGCGGCAGTCCCGCAGGGGCCCAGGAATTACGCGTCGCGGGGGCTGAATTTCGGCTGCGGAATTCTCGTCCGATATTTGATGGGTTTGCAAACTTGATAGTCTGGATGACCCAAGTATTTCGAGGAGGAATGCATGCTTAAGAGGATCGCTGCCGTAGCCGGCGGCGTTTTCATCGGCCTGATTATCGCTTTTGCGCGGGTCGGCGCTTTCCCGTTCTGGGGCGGCGACGACCAATCCAAGACTGCGCCGCAGACAGCCCAGGGATCGAAGAATCCACAGGCCTCGGCCCAGGCGGAATTGCCGCCACCGCCGCTGCCTGCGCCGCCGGTGCCGGGCGCTTCCTCATCGCAATCCGCTCAGCCCAAGCCCGAACCCAACGAAAAGACCGGCGTGATCACTTCGTTCGCGCCGCTCGTCAAGCGCGTGATGCCGACCGTCGTTAACGTCGCGGTAGTGCAGGACGTCAAAGTTTCGGGTTCGCCCTTCGGGTTGGGACCGAATAGTCCCGAGGGCGGTGACGACGGCGACGACAACAATCCCGGCGGCGGTCCGGGTGCGAGCGGGCCTCCAGGGATGCCCGGCGATCCATTCGATCAACTGCGCCGCTATTTCGGTCAGGCGCCGCGCGAGCAGAAACAGCGTGGCCTCGGCTCCGGCGTGATCGTGTCGGCCGACGGTTACATCCTCACCAACAATCACGTGGTCGGCAACGCGGAAGACATCCACGTGACCCTGATGGACAAGCGCGAATTCACTGCGAAGGTGATCGGCAAGGATCCGAAAACCGATCTCGCGCTGATCAAGATCGATACGAAAGACTCGCTGCCGGTGGCGATGCTCGGTGAATCGAACGACACCGCGGTAGGCGACTGGGTAGTTGCGATCGGCAACCCCTTCGGCTTCTCGCTCAGCGTGACGGCGGGAATCGTGAGCGCCAAGGGACGCAATATCGGCGCGGGCGACTACGATGATTTCATCCAGACCGACGCGTCGATCAATCCCGGCAATTCGGGCGGACCGCTCTTCAATACCGACGGCCAGGTGATCGGTATCAACACCGCGATCTACAGCCGCACCGGTTCGAATAACGGTATCGGCTTCGCGATCCCGGTCGATATGGCGAAAAACGTGATGGACCAGTTGAAGGCGCATGGGCGCGTGGTCCGCGGATGGCTCGGAGTTGAGATTCAGGAAGTGACGGCCGACCTCGCGCAATCCTTCGGACTCGCGAAGCCGGAAGGCGCGCTGGTCGCGAGCACCGACAAAGACGGTCCGGCCGCCAAGGCGGGCCTCGAGCGCGGCGATATCGTCATCAGCTTCGACGGCAAGGCCGTGCACGACGAGCACGAGCTGCCGGCCTTGGTCGCGACGACGCCGATCAACAAGAAGGTGCAGGTCGAGGTAGTTCGCAACGGCAAGCACATGACGTTCGACGTGACGATTGGCGAGCGCAAGGAGCCGCAAGTCGCGACCGCCAAGGCGGAAGAGCCGGGCGGCAACTGGGGGATGCAGGTCGGCGACATCACTCCCGAAATCGCGCAGCAACTGCATATCGAAGCGAACAAGGGAATCGTGATTCGGCGCGTCTCGCCGGACAGCCCCGCTGCCGACGCGGGCTTGCAGCCGGGTGACGTGGTGCTCGAAGTCAATCACGACAAGGTCAGCACGGTGGCCGAATTCGTCAATAAGGCGAAGGAAGCCAAGAACACCAAGAAGGCGGCATTGTTGCTGGTGCAGCGCGGTGGCGCGACCCTGTACACGGTTATCAAGCCGGGCACCGGCAAGGGCTAGACAATGGCGGCGGGCGAGCCTCGCGTAAAGCTCGCTCGTCGAGCATAAATCCAGGAAACGGCGCATCCGACGCGATTAGGGTGCGCCGTTTTTCTTGGATGCGCTGAATCATGGCGGCGTAGTTCTATTAGGCGCGCCCGTACGGTAGCATCGTGGGCGCCGACGATGGTTCAGATTGAGGGGTGGAGTGGCAGTGGCAACGCCGCGAAAACGCAAACCGTCGAAACGTAAGACCAAGCCGAAACGGCGGCGACCGAGCATCCTGCTGATCGTCGGGATGGCGGCGCTGATTGCTGGATTCGTGGCGCGGAGAAGTCTGCTTCCCTCCGCGATGTATCGCTTGACCCATCGCGAGCCGGATCACCAGCCGATGCCGATCGATCCCGGCGAGCCGATGCCGCACGGTGAACTGCCGGTGATACAAGAAACTCATAAATCCGCCGATCGCTCCAAGCCCGCCGCGCGCGCGCCCGCGATGACCACCAAGCTCGACGCTCCGGTGAAATCGCACGATACGACAACCGCCGGCGCGCCTGGCGGATCGACCGGCGAGGCCGTTTCGGCGCATAATGGCGCGAGCGAGCATATTTCGTCGAGCGATCGGCAGCAGCTCGATTCGATCCTCAAGCGCAAGGCGAACTAGCGATGGCGGCGATGGTGCAGACGGCGGACGACCTCGGTTTCCGGGTGGAGCTGGCCCATCCGCCGCGCCGGATCGTATCGCTGGTGCCGAGTTGGACCGAGACCCTGTTCGCGCTGGGTTTCACTTCGGACGAAGTCGTCGGGGTCACCAAGTATTGCGTTGAGCCGGCGGCAGAAGTGGCGTCGATCGCGAAAATCGGCGGCACGAAGAATCCCGATATCCGCGCGATCGCGAAGCTCGAGCCGGAGCTGATTATCGCGAACGCTGAAGAGAATCGCCGCGAAGATGTCGAGCGGATGCGCGCGGCGGGAATCCCGGTCTTCACCACCTATCCCAAGACCGTGCCGGGCGCCGTCGAATCGATCCTGCGGCTCGGGCGAGTGCTGGCGCGCGAGCCGGAGGCGGCTGCGCTGGCCAAGCAGATCGCGCTCTCAGTCAGCGAAATCGAAGCGACGCTCGGAGTATGGAGCAAGCTGCGGCTCAGGGTATTTTGCCCGATTTGGAAAAAACCGTGGATGTCGTTCAATGGCGATACTTACGCGCATGACGTGCTCAGGATGCTCGGTTACAACAATGTCTATGCGTCGGCAGGCGAGCGCTATCCGATTACCACGCTCGAAGCGGCGCTCGAGCGGCGCCCCGATATCGTGATCCTGCCGGACGAGCCGTATGAATTCGATGAAGCAGACGTCACGGAACTAAAAGCCCTGCTGCCGACCGCGCTTAGCCGGCGGGTGCTGCTCGTAAGCGGTCGCGATTTGCATTGGTACGGAGTGCACATGGTGCGCGGGCTCAAATCGCTGGCCGAGCGGATGGGGCGCGTCCGCGCCGCGGTGCTGTAGCGTTTGCGCCGAGCCATCGCTTAAGAAAATATGGAGTGTACTATGCTAATTACTGCGAGTTTGACGACAGCCATATTTTTGACGATTGCCCCCGCGCAAATTCCGGCGCCGATGCCCGCACAGCATGCGGGCGCGGCCCTGTCGGAGAACTCGCCGGCGCTCCAACCGCCGGAGATCCTGTTGGTGCAGACGGAACGCGCCGTACCCGCACCCGCCACGGCCGAACCGGATGATCAAAACGCCGAGCCCAACCAGGACAACGACCAGAACGATCAGCAGGACACCGCTGCCCAGGATCAGCGGCAGAATCCCGATCAGCAGAATGCCGCCAACGACGAAAGTCCGGTGATGCCGCCGCCGGCGCCCGCCGAACCGCCCGCGGAAGCCGAGATGCCGCCGATGCCGGTCTATCCGCCGATCAATCCTGATCGATAGCCGTCAATTGAAGGCGCGCGCTACGCCGCTTGACCGAGCGTCAGTGCGCGGCCGATAACGTCGACGGAGCCGCCGCCTTCGACTGCGCCTGCTCGATCGCGCGCTTGCGAATCGCGAAGTAAAGCGCGATCGCGCCATCGGCTTCCAGGAGATGGTAGTGCGAGATATCGCATGAATTATCGAGCTGCTGGCTCGCCAGCATCCGCATGTCCTGCCGGCTGAACACGGATCGGAAATCAAACCTCGCGCCGAGCCGCGCGATCAATCGGCCGCCCATCCATCCGGGGACGTAATCCTGGCGGTAGCGCGCCCACAGCCATGTGTGCGTTTCATCGATCGGCGTTGCGGCAGCGACGAAATGCGCCCGCCGCGCGAACGTGATCGAGACGAGCGCCGGCAGCCGAATAGCGGTGGCGAAGCTATAGGCGATTTTCAGCCTGCGCGGCCGCTGATGCCGCAGCGTGACCTTCAACCGCACCACGTCGCCGTCGAGACGCGCCTCTTCGACCTCGGCCCGGGTTCCCGCGCCGGGTATCGTTGCGCGATGGACGAACGGCACGTGGTGCAGGTCGCCGAAATTTTCCATCACGCGCAAATACGAGACGGGATAGTCGTCCGCGATCCAGCCGGTCCGTGGTCCGGGGTCCGGCGCCTCGACAAACCACGGAATCGCATCAGTCGCTAGCGCCGGATCGCCATACCAGCACCAAATCAGTCCGTGTCCTTCGCGCACGACGCGCGAAATCAGGTCGAAGCCGCGCGGCACCGGCGCGTCGTCGCCGTTGGCGGGAATCATCACGCATTCACCGCCGGCGTTGAAGCGAAGTCCGTGATAGGGGCATTCGAGTTGCCCGTCGCACACGCGGCCGAGGCTCAATTGGACTCCGCGATGAGGGCATCGATCGGTAGCGCACACTGCGTTGCCGCCGCTGTCGCGCCAGAGCACGAGACGTTCGCCGAGACGCTTGACACCGACCGGTCTGCGCCGCCTGAGCGTTTCCGAGTCGAGGATCGGATACCACTGATCGGGAATGAAATCGTTGGGGGTCATCGCACGTCCTTTGAGATCGAGGCGGGCGCGGGCAGCAGGCCGCGAATCACGATCTCGCAGCCGCGGCGAATTTCTTTTCGCACGGCGTCGGCGGAAATTTCGTCGTTCATTAGATATGCCGTCAGCCAGGTGAAGCAGACGCCGTACAGAACGGTTGCGGCCGCGACCGAATCGATATCGGATGCCAGCATCTCCCGCGCTTTCAGATGGTCGAGCAGCAGCGCGAGTTGCGACACGAGTTGCAGGTCGGATTCGAAGACGCGGCGGCCGACGGTCGAGGGCTCCGCGAGCGCGGCGGCAAACAGTTCGCGCCAGAACCGGCGGTTGTCGCGGGTGAAGTCGCGGAGAAAGATTTCGGCGAGCGCGGTTATCGCGTCGGCCGGGTCGTCGGGCGGCGATTCGAGGACGCTGCGGCTGCGCTCGACGAGCGATGTGGTCTCGCCGCGGACGATCGCGAGCAGCAATTCGGACTTGCCGGGAAAGTAGTTGTAGATCGTGCCGACGGCGAGGCCGGCGCGCGCGGCGACGTCCTCGATCGAGGTTTCGGCGTAGCCCTTGCGGACGAAGAGGCGCTCGGCGGCTTTCAGGATGCGGCGTTCGCGCTCGAGTTTCTGGCGAGCGCGGAGTCCGGGCGGCTGGCGGATTAAAGTTGAATCCATTCATCTTTGTTTATGGGCTCATGGATGCGGGAAGTCAACAAAGATGAATCAGTTCAACTTTTTTGGCGGCGTGCGGATTGCCCGCGACGCGAAATCACAGCTAAGATTTGAACCATGCCACCAAAGCCACCGATGTTCATGCAGGGTCCGCACGATCCAATCCGCATCGAGCGCGCCGAAGGTGCGTGGCTCTACACCGACGACGGCCGCAAGATTCTCGACGCCGGCGCCGGCGCGGTGGTCGTCAATATCGGGCAGGGCCGCAAGGAAATCGCCGAGGTCGCGGCGCGCACGATCGGCAAGCTCGACTACGTGGTGCCGGTCTGGACCACTGGCGAGCGCGAGCGATTGGTCGAGCGGCTGACGCGCTGGACGCCGGCGGGGCTGACGCGGTTTTTTTTCACCAGCGGAGGTACGGAGTCGGTCGAAGCGGCGCTCAAGTTTTCGATTCTTTACCACAAGGTTCGCGGCAAGAAATCGAAGAACAAAATTATCGGTCGCAAACCGTCGTATCACGGCAATTCGATAGCCGCGCTTTCGGTGGGTGGCAGTTCGCGGCGCGAAGACTACGAAAGCGTGCTGATCGACTGGCCGAAGATTGGCACCTGCTATTGCTACCGATGCCCGTGGGGCAAAACGTATCCGCAATGCGATATCGATTGCGCGCAGGCGCTCGAGCAGGAAATCCTGCGCCAGGGCGCCGACACAATCGCCGCGTTTATCGCGGAGCCGATGATGGGAACGTCCGGTGGCGTATATCCACCGGTCAAAGAATACTGGCCGATGCTGCGCGAGATTTGCGATCGCTACGACGTGCTGCTGATCGCTGACGAGGTGATGACCGGGTTCGGCCGCACCGGGCGGCGCTTCGCCGTCGATCACTGGAACGTCACGCCGGACATCCTGGTCGGCGGCAAGGGCCTCACCGGCGGCTATATGCCGATGGGAATGATCGCGGTGAAAGAGACGATGGTCACGGAGGTCGAGCGCGCCAAGGCCGACTTCATGTTCTACACCTACAGCTCGCAGCCGGTGGCATGCGCGGTCGCGGATGAAGTGCTCGCGATCATGGAGCGCGAAAAGCTGGTCGAGCGATCGGCGGAGGTCGGCGCGCGGCTCGGCGCAACGCTGAAAGAGGAACTGTCGGGGCATCCGATGGTCGGCGACATTCGCGGCGCCGGGATGTTCTGGGGAATCGAGCTGGTGCACGACAAGGCGACGCGCGTGCCGTTCGCGCCGGAGAAGAAAGTCACCAATCGCGTGCTGGGCGCGGCTTTGCGGCGCGGGCTGTTTTTCTATCCGGCGAGCGGGATGGCGGGCAAAATCGGCGGCGACGCGATGATGATCACGCCGCCGTTCACGATCGGCGACGCCGAAATCGAGCACATCATCGCGTGCGCGCGCGGCGCGCTCGACGAGATTTATCCGAGCCTCTAGCTCGCAGTCCCGACCAACGCCTGGAAATGGAGAAGCTCAAAGATGGCCGATAGCATCATCGGGCCAACCTCGCATTATTTTTATTCTCAGCGCCTGAAGCTGCACTACGTCGATTGGGGCAATCCCGAAAAGCCGCTGCTGGTGCTGGTGCACGGCGGGCGCGATCACTGCCGCAACTGGGATTGGGTCGCGCTCGATCTGCGGAAACATTTTCACATCGTCGCGCCCGATCTGCGCGGACACGGCGACTCGGATTGGGCGGTCGGTTCCGGCTACTCGATGATCGACTACGTGCTCGACGCGTCGCAATTGATGAGCGCGATTTCGAAAGAGCCCGCGACCCTGATCGGGCATTCGCTTGGCGGCGGAATCGTTCTGCAATACACCGGCACTCATCCCGACGCGGTGAAGCGCGTGGTTTCGATCGAAGGGATGGGCCCGCCGCCGGGAATGATCAAGGACACGCCCGCCTACGATCGCATGAACAACTGGATCGAGGAGATGCAGACGCTCGCGCGGCGCAAGGTCCGCGAGTACGCGTCGATCGACGAAGCGCTGGCGCGCATGATCGAAGCGAATCCGCACTTGAGCCGCGAACAGGCGCGCCATCTCACGATTTGGGGAATCCGCCGCAACGAAAACGGCACCTACTCGTGGAAGTTCGACAACTACGTTCACGCGACGTCGCCGTACATGTTCAACAATCGCGACGCACGCGAAATCTGGGGGCGCGTCACGTGCCCCACGCTGCTGATTCGCGGCACCGAATCGTGGGCGGGCGACTGGGTGAAGGACGGGCGCATCCAGGCGTTTCACAACGCCGAATCCGTCACCGTGGACAAGGCGGGACATTGGGTGCATCACGATCGCCTCGACGAATTTCTGAAAATCATTCATCGCTTTCTGGGCGTCTGACGATTCGACTAAATCGACCGGCAATTCGAGCCGATGCAAAAACCTACGTTCGGACTGCGCTCGGATCAGTTTGAATATGTTCAACTGATCCTGCTCTCCGTTACGGTCGGAGTGCTCGCGGCGCTCGGCAATCTCGGCTTTCGCAAACTGATCGAACTGTTTTCGTGGCTCTTCCAGCGCGTCGAATGGCAGGCGCTCGGAATCGATCGCGGCGGATGGTACCTCGCGCTGATTCCGCTCGTCCTGATGAGCGGCGGCCTCGCGATCCTGCTGCTTGATTGGATTTTTCCCGGTGACGTGCTCGGCTACGGATTTCCGAATTTCCTCGAAATGGTGAATCTCGGCACCGCGAAGGTGAAGCGCGACTGGATATTTGTGAAGGCCGCGGGCGCGGCGCTCTCGCTCGGCGCGGGCGCGTCGGTCGGACGCGAAGGACCGATCGCGCAGGTCGGCGGCGCGATCGGCTCGATGGTCGCTCAGTTGCGGAACCTGTCCGCAGATCGGGCGAAGGTGCTGGTCGCGGCAGGGGCGGGCGCCGGCATCGCGACGACGTTCAATGCGCCGATCGGCGGCCTGATGTTCGCGCAGGAGATCGTGCTGCTGGGGCATACCGAGGTCGCGAATCTCACGCTGCTGATCGTCGCGACCACCAGCGCCGTCGTAACCTCGCGCGCGATCATCGGCAACGCCGTCGTCTTCGACGTGCCCGAATTCATCATGCACAGCTACTGGGAGTTGCTGACGTACGGGCTGATGGGCGCGATGCTCGGCGTGCTGGCGGCGGCGTACATCCGCTTCTTCCACGCCACCGCGGGATGGATTCGGCGCCGCAAAATTCCGCAGTGGCTTAAACTCGAGTTGGGTCTGGCGATGGTTGGAGTGATCGCGATTTGGGTGCCGCGAAATCTCTCCGACGGCTACCCGGTGATCAGCCTTGCGATGAGCGGGCAGTTCGACGCGGCGGCGCTGGCGATTCTGCTCGGCGCAAAATTCTTTGCGAGCAGCGTATCGCTCGGATGCGGCTCGCCGGGCGGCGTCTTCGGTCCGACATTTTTTATCGGCACGATGGCGGGCGGGTTGTTTCAGCGGCTGTCGCATCTGGCGGCGCCGCAGCTCACGGGAACGCGCGGATCGTACGCGCTGCTCGGCTTGGGCGCGTTCCTCGCGGGCACTTCGCACGCGCCGCTGACTGCACTTTTTCTGCTGTTCGAGATGACGCACAGTTATTCGATCGCAGTGCCGGCGATGATCGCGACGATCACGTCGTTGGTCGTGTCGCGCGCGCTGGTGACCGAATCGATCGACGAATATCGTCTCGCGCGCGAAGGCAAGACGTTGCAGATCGGGCAGGAGCGGCTCTCGCTCACGCTGATTCCGGTCAGCGCCGTGCTCACCAAAGATGTGACCTTCGTCAGCCAGAACACTTCGCTTGCCGACGTGCTGCGGATCGCGGGCGATACCGCGCAATCGACGTTGCCGGTGGTCACCAGCGAGGGCGAACTCTCCGGATTGATCGTGACGCGCGACCTGCTGTCGATCCTGTCGAGCGGGCACGACCTCGGGCCGCTGGTGAACGCGTTCGATATCGCGAACGCAAATTGTCCGACCGTGCTCGCGACGGCGAATCTCGACGAGGCGAGCCAGGCGATGGAGCACGAAGGCCTCGACGAAATTCCGGTGGTCGATCGGCGCGGCGGAAACTTTCTCGGCCTCGTGACGCGCCAGCATATCGCGCAGGCGCTGAATCGCGTCTCGGTTTCGCTCTCCACGCTCGCGACCCGCGATCAGAACATCTACTGGGCGACCGGATATCGCGTTACGCGGCTGGTGGTGCCCGCTGGCGCGGCGGGCAAAACGGTTCGCCAACTCGATCCGCGCGCACGCTTCAGCGTGACCGTGCTCGCGGTGCAGGATGCGACCAACATGGATTCCGGCTTCGTGCCGCTAGCGCCGGATCGTTCGCTCAAGGAAGGTGACCTGATCGTCGCGGCCGGCCGCCCGCCGGATATCCGGCAATTTGCGCGCGCGCTCGAATCAGGCGGCGGCGCTCCTCCTGTGCTGCCCGAACCGATCGCTCAACCGGTGCCCGGGAAGACGTAAGGCCGCGCGCGTCCGGCGCGCAATTCGACGCACAATTGTTCGACGGTCTTGACTTCGCGCTCGAGTTCAGTCGCGACCGTCATGAACCATTTTGCGCTCGCGAAATGTGCGTCGCTGCCGCCGACCGCGGTCAATCCAAGCTTCAGCGCCGCATCCTCTGCGTGCGAATTTTCGGCCTCCGAATTCTGGCCATTCAACACTTCGATCGCCGCGAGCGCCGAGCCGTGACGACTGAGCAGCGAGTCGAGTCGGTTGCCGAAGCCCGATTCGCGAAACGGATGCGCCGGTATCGCAACGCCGCCTTCATGATGCAGCACTTCGATCAGATGCTCGCTTTTGAGTATCCGCGCAGTGAGATCGAAGCGGCGCGCTACCTCGCGCGTCACGCCGAACATCAGCAGATGGCCAAGATCGGTGTCGGCTTCGATGCCTTTGAAAATCGCGATCTGAAAACGCTCCGAGAGTTCAGCGTAAATCGCGTCGAGGGCGGCGTCGGCAGGGAACAACCGATGCTCGGTGAAACAGATCGCGCCAAGCGTCGGCGACCGCTTCGTGGCAACCTCGAGATACTGCTCGGCCGCAACGTTGGAGTCGGAGGAGAGATTGGTGTGGACGTGCAAATCGACAATCATCGAGGTTTCACTCTTCTCAGAGTCTCTGAATTCTTTTGTCCGCACGCCCCTCTGTCATCCACGGCTACGCCGCTGTTCCTTTTTTGTCATCCTGAGAGTTTGTGAATTTTTCGTCGTCCCGACCTTCTGTTATTCCCGCGCGTGGCTGCCGCGCGAGGAATCCCGGTTCCTTCTTCTTCGCGCCGGCCGCTCCCCTGCGTCATCGCGAACGAGGCCGTTCCTTTCCGTCATCCTGAGCGGAGTCTGACGGAGTCGAAGGATCCCTTCTCATGCCCCTTCTGTCATTTCCGCGCGCGCGAAGCCGAGTCGGGCCGGAGGGCCGAATCGAATAAAGATGCTGCCGCGCGAGGAATCCCGGTTCCGCTCCTTTCCGAACCTCCTCGGCTCCGCAGTCTTCGCTCACTAGCAGGGTGTTGAAAAACCATATGTCGAATGCGGTTCGGGTTCCAATCGATTCAACACCCTGCATAAAAACTGGCTTCTTACCTACAACCTCTCCCCCTTTGGGGGAGACAAGAGAGAGGGAGCAGGCGTTGAAAATTACTTTTTCAACAGCCTGCTAGAGTTTACGGTTCCGCAAAGGCGTTTTGCACTTGCAGATGATCTTCGAGCGAAAAAATCCGCGCGACCAGAAATACCTGCGTCTGCACCATGATCCGATCGGCCTCGGTCGGCACCGTGCCCCACAAGATGATCGTGTCGCCTTCGAGCTTGAAATGCACGGATTGATAACCCATCGAATTGAGCGCGCGCCTGAGCGCAATCGTGCGCGCTTCGGACGGTACCGGTTCGGTGGTATCCGGCGCGGCGCCGCCGTATCCAGGCGGCGGATACGAAGTCGTATCGGTATCGGGCTGGCTCGACGGACGGAACATCAGGTAGCCGACGAGGAACGCGCCGCCAACTATATAGAGCAGGGTGCGCACGGGATTACGCTTGCTTCTGCGCGGACGATCGTCGCGCTCGGGAAACGTCATCGGCTCGGCTGGTTCGTCGAGGAAAATGGTCTGCGCGTCTGGAGCCGCATTCGCGACGCTTCGCAAATGACCGGTCACATCGGTGGCGCAGAACGAGCAGAAATTCGAGTCCACCGGGATTTGCCGGCTGCATCGCGGGCACTGCGCGTCGATCGCGTCGCTCAGGATCGTCGGCGCCGACGGCGATGATTGCGGCGGCGGCTTGTATTGCAGTCCCGTCAGCGGCAGCTTCAGTTGCGGACGCTCGCCGCCCGTGCCGGTCGAATTGCGGGTGAGAATCGGCGCTTGAACCGGCGCGGTGCCGTTCTTGATCGCGAGCAGCCGATTCTTGAACTCGAGCGCATCGGCCATCCGCAAAATCACGTCGTACTGGAGAGCTTGATCGACGATCTCGGCAAGCGCCGGCGCCACCGCGGGTGCGACACTCCGGAGCGGCGGAGAACTGAACGGCGGCTCGACCGCCGGATCGCGGCCCGACAGCGCATGATGCATCGTCGCGCCGAGCGCGTAGAGATCCGAGCGCGATTCGACCTTGCCGCGATACTGCTCGGGCGGCGCGTACCCCTGCGTGCCGATCATCGTCGCGTTGCTGAGCGGCTGAAACAGCCGCGCGATGCCGAAGTCGATCAGCTTCACCAACCCCGACGGCATCAGCATCACGTTCGACGGCTTCAAATCGCGATAGATCACCGGCGGCTCGAGATTGTGCAGATAGCCGAGCGTGTCCAGCACCTGCAGCGCGAGATCGATCACCTCGACCTCGCCGAGCTTGCCGCCGTTGTCCTTGAGCTTTTGCTCGAGCGTGAGGCCCTCAATGTATTCCATCACGAGGTAGTGACGGTTCTCGTCGCTGAAGCGATCGAAGACGCGCGGGATGTGCTCGTTGCTGAGTTGCGCGAGCATGTCGGCTTCGCGCTGAAACGCCGCCACCGCCTGCTTCTGCATGTCGGGGCTGGTGAAGCTATCGACCATCTCGGCCAGCGCGCACGGTCGCGCCGCGAGCCTCAAATCTTCCGCGAGATAAACGAGCTTCATCCCGCCGCCGCCGAGCGGTTTCATCACGCGGTAACGGCCGCCGACGATAGTGTTGGCCTGGATCATCCGATGCAGCGATTCAACATTGGATCGCGAGACGAAGATTGTACACGGTCATCGCGCGGATGGACCAACCAGCACGTCCTCGCGGATTGCGCCGGCAAAGGCCGCGTTGCTCGCGCATATGAGGTGAATAAAAAATCCGAGAATCGGGCTGCTGCCGTACGCAATCGAGACGCCGAAAAACCACAGCACGCCGCGGAACACCTTGCCGCGATACATCTGCCCGAGTCCGGGGATGATGCTCAGCACGAGCGCCACGATTGGATTGAAGCCGGGGTCGGCGCGAAGCAATCGAAAACGCGCAACCGGCGCGCCGCAGGATTTGCAGAACTGCGCCCGCGCGACGACGATCGGCTGGCCGCATCGCGCGCAAAATCTCGGCTGTTCGAATTTTTCCTCAGGCACGGAATGTAAACGGCGCGTCGCCGAACCTGACCGAATCGCCATTGATGAGCGGCGCCGATGTCACTCGCTGGCCGCCGATAAAGGTGCCGTTCTGGCTGTTCAGATCCTTGACCTGGAAGCTGCCGTTGGACGCCTGGATGCTCGCGTGATGCCGCGACACCGACGAATGGCTCACCACGATTTCATTGTCGAGCGCGCGTCCAATTCCGATCGCGTGTGCCGCACTCAGCGGAAATTTCTGCCCCGACGTATCGATCAGGCACGGCCCATCGACGTTCGCATTCAGTCCCGCAAGCCTACTCGCGACGTGCGCCGGATTCACCGGATCGACGGCGAGCGACGCCTGCTGGCGCGCCGGCGTCGAACTGCCGCGCAAATGAAAAATCATCTCGTAACCGCCGATCCCGATCCGATCGCCGTCGTGCAGATCGACCGTCTCGACGCGATTGCCATTGACGAACGTCCCAGTCTGCACCGCGAGATTTCTGATCACGTAGTCCGCGCCGCGCCGCTCGATCACCGCGTGCCGCGCCTGCACCGCGGGATCGCCGAACAGCCCGACTGGATTTTCTTCCGCGCGCCCGATCGTCGCGACGTTGCCCTCGACGCGATATTGCCGCCCGCGCAGCCGCCCCTGCGCGACGGTCACCCACGCCGCCTTGGTGAGTTCCTGCACCAGTCCGATGAACAACCCGATGAAGAGCCCAATCGCACTCAGCCCGATCAACCGTGACATCAGGCCGCCGCCCGTGACGCCGTTGATCAAATCGAACGTCAGCCCCCCGATGAACCCGCCGACCACGCCGCCGGCCGCGCCCTTCAGGATGTTCGGCACCTTGAGCGTCGCGATACCAACGCCCGCGCCGATCGTCGCGCCCATCATCGTCCAACTGATTACGCGGCCGAGCACCAGGTAGAACATCGAGCCTTGTGCATTCAGCGTCCAGCCGCCGGCGCCGAGAATCCAGCTAAAGACTTCGTTCGAGTAGATGTTGCCGAAATACGCGAGCACCACGCAGATGCCGAAGCCGCGCGCGAAGCGCAGTTGCGCGTCGCGATTGAACTCGAGTTGCTGCCCCTCGGCCGTCAGGATGAAGCCGCCGACGAGCCCCGACAATATGATCATCGCGATCGTCGAGGCCCATTGCTCCGCCGTGCTGACCTGCTCCGTGAGCGTGTGATTGTGGCTCGCGATCTCGACCGGGATCCATCCGAGCGCGCCGCCCGCCAATCCCGCCAGCGCTTTGAATCTGAGTTCGCGGCGGTCCAGCGAACCGCCCGCGATCATCGTTCTTACCGAATCCAAGTTGCCCTCGGCCGCAAATCGAAATCCTCTCTATAATAGCCCGCCGCGACCCTGTGGAAAATGTAGCCACGATTCCCCCCGCGATGCCGTCTCATCGCCGCCCGCCCGTTGCCCGTCCCGCCGATTGAAGGCATCATCGGCGTGAATCTTGATCGCGAATCGTCGAATCGCGAATCATCGAATTGCACAGATGGGAGCATTCATGGCCAACGACACTCTTCTCGCTGAGAAATTCGGACCGCTGCAGGGCGTCAAGATCGTTTCAACCGGCACGTTGATCGCGCAACCTTTCGCCGGCGAGTTGGCCGCCGAGATGGGCGCCGAAGTGATTCAGATCGAGCGCCCCGGTATCGGCGACATCGGATGGCGCAATATCGGCATCAAGCTCAAATCGAAAGACGGCGCCGCGTCGGTCGCGACCACCTGGATTCAGGAACGGCGCAACGTCTTCTGCGTCACCCTCGATTTGTCGAAACCGCGCGGCCGCGACCTCTTCCTCAAACTTGTTGCCCGCGCCGACATCTGGATGGAAAGTTCCAAGCCCGGCACCTATTCCAAGTGGAATCTCGACGACGCCGCGGTCTGGAAAGTCAATCCCAGGCTGGTGATCACTCACGTCTCCGGCTACGGCCAGAGCGGCGATCCCGACTACGTCGCGCGCCCATCGTATGACATCGTCGGGCAGGCCGTCGCCGGCATGATGTATCAAACCGGCTTTCCCGATCCGGTGCCGCCGACGCGCGCCGCGCCCTGGACCGGCGATTATCTCACCGCGCTCTTCGCGATGTGGTCCTCGCTCGCGGGCCTCACTTACGCGCGCTCGACCGGCAAGGGGCAAGCGATCGACGTCGCGCAATACGAGGCGATTCACAAAACGATGGGCGGCACGATGCTCGAGTATTTCGAGGCGGGCGTCGTCCGCGAGCGCTCGGGCAATCGCGCGCAGGGCTTTCAGCCGCTCGACAGCTTCCAGGCGAGCGACGGATGGATCGTGATGGGCGCGCTCAGCGACGTGTACAAACGTCTGCTCACCGTGATCGGCCTCGACCCGGATGATCCAAAATGGGAATCCGCGCGGACGCAGCTTGAATCAATCGAAGGGATCGAATTCGACGCGATTCTGCGCGGATGGATCGCGGAGCGCACCGTCAAGGAAGTCGTGCACGCGATGTCTGAGGGTAAGGTCCCGTGCGCGCCGATCATGACGAGCAAAGACATCGCCGAAGACCCGCAGTATCGCGCGCGCGAGATGCATGTGAAGTGGCGCGACGAGCAGGTCGGCGACGTGAAGGGCATCGGCATCGCGCCGAAGTTCTCGCTAACGCCGGGCAAAATAGTGCGCGGCTCAGTGCCGGTCGGCCACGACAACGATCGCATCTACGGCTCCCTCCTCGGCCTCTCGCCCGACGACCTCTCCTCCCTCCGCTCGGAGAAGGTGATCTAAGTCCGTCCGAGCCCGATTTTTCTTTGCCTCGCCCGCTATGAGCGCCCGCCGCCGCTCCTCCCGCAGCATGAAGGTCGCCCACTGTTTTGATACTCAGCAGTCCAACCTTCCGCGCGACCGGGGATTGCGGATTACTGCTTCGGCTTGATCTGCCGCGCCCAAGGGTGCCCCTGTTTCCTACGACTGCTCTGTTGTTGTATGCACCGTTGTGGTGTACGGTGGTGCATGGAGTAGTGAGTTCGTATGCCACCGAAGAAGCATCGGGGAAGGAAGGCACTATATGCGGTAATGCCACGGGCATCCGTGAGCTTCCCGCCCGAAATATACAAAACGGTCAAAGACCTTGCGCAAAAGAAAAAGGTTTCGATTGCCTGGGTCGTGCGCGAGGCCGTTGAAAAATACGTCGCCGATCAATGGCCGCTGTTCAGCAACGCGAAGGGCAGTTAGGGCGCGTGTTGATTGGTGGAAAGTCTGCGCTGAAGTGTGGGAGAAAACGCAAGGGATAGTGGTGGCAAAGATTTATACAGGCGAGGGGACAGACGCACGGCGCTTCAACGCCACCCAGCTGCACCACGCGGACTTCGATTTCACGGACAGCGAGACCGGATACCTCACTCATGGTCTGCACCCATATCCGGCAAAGTTCATTCCGCAGATTCCTGATGTGCTGATCCGGGAACTGTCCAGCGAAGGCGATACTGTAGCCGACGTATTTTGCGGCAGCGGAACGACGCTCGTTGAAGCTCTCATCCTCAACCGGAATGCGATCGGGTTCGACGCCAATCCGCTCGCGTGCTTGATTACGAAGGCCAAGACGACGCGATTTGCTCCGGGCGACAAGGCGAACCTTCGGTCCCTCGTTGCGAAAAGCGAGGATCAGGCATATGAGGTCGCCAACGCGGGGAAGACCCTCTTTCATCCATCGGAGGTGTTTATTTCGGCGGCTCCCCGCCCAAGCGGAGAGACGCTCGGTTTCTGGTTCGAGCCGTTCGTCGTCGAGGAACTCGCCGAAATCCTTTCATGGTGCAAGGCTTTGCCAACCGAATCGGCGCGCACGGTTGGCTTGGTGGCATTCTCTTCGATCGTCGTCGTATCCTCCAAACAGGATTCCGACACACGGTATGTACGACGCGAAAAAAATGTCGTTCCCGGCGAAACGATGACGCGGTTTGCGCGCGCGCTAAAGTCCGCCTTGATCGCAGTCGACGAGTTCAGCGGGCGCATCCGTCCAGACTTAAGCTGCCAAGTGGTCCATGCCAATATCCTTGAGCAGCCCCCAAGCCGGTCATTCGACCTTATGGTGTGTTCGCCCCCATACCCGAATGCTTTTAGCTATCACCTCTATCACATGACCCGCATGGTCTGGCTTGGCATGGACCAGCCAAAGTTCAAAAGGCAGGAGATCGGGAGCCACCGCAAGTACAGCGCCAAGGGTCCGAACGGCGCCACAGCTCAAACGTTCCAGAACGAAATGCGAACGATCCTTAACTGGCTTCGGGATCGTTTGAAGCCCGGTGGCTTTGCCTGTTTTGTCGTTGGTGATTCCACCATTAGGCGAGAACGTGTGAACAACGCCGACTTAATCGCGGCGGCAGGGCATTGCGAAGGGTTTAGCGAAGTTGCACGCCCCACCCGTCGCCTCCAGACGACCAAAAAAGCGTTCAACCCGGTGATCGGCAAGATCAAGGAAGAAAAAATTCTGATCCTTCAGAACCGCGGGGCGATCTGATGAGGCAACCGCTCGTTTGCAGAATGAAGGCATACATCCAGCCGTTCGAGCGCACTCTGGCCTTGGCCGAACTCAGAGCCCTTGCCCATTCAGACCCGATCCCCGTTGACCAACAGGCCGGAGATCCCGTCCTTTTTTCCCTACCGCCCGTAGTCAAGGCAGTCGTATTGGCCCGGCACCTGGCTTATTGGGAGGTCATCGAGGCCGAACATCCGTATCTCACAACTCAGGTCTTGCGCGAGCGAACTGTCAATGTCGTGCGCAATGGCGTGCCCACCAGCGAAATCCCGCAACTCCTGTTAGCGGACGAGATAGCGTTGCCAAACCGCAGATGTTTGCGCTATGGCACTCACGGAATTCACGAGTACCGCGGGAAGTTCTTCCCTCAGCTCGTCCGGTCCCTCATCAACATTGCCGGTGTGCCGAAGCGCGGAATTGTGGCGGACCCCATGTGCGGTAGCGGAACCAGCGCCGTTGAAGCCGTCCTGGGTGACTATCAGGCGCTCGGGCTCGACTTGAACCCGTTGTCGGTTCTCATGACTCGCGTTAAGTGTTCTCTACTTTCCGTCGAACCCGAGTTCTTGGTTTCGGCCTACGAGAGCATTCGCGGCCAGCTGCTACGGCCAGCGGGTAAGAGGAACGGACGCCTCACGTATTTTGGCTCCTTGCCGGCCCGTGATCAGGAGTACCTATCGGGATGGTTTTCCGAACAGGTCCTGCAAGACTTAGATCAGGCAGCGAGAGCGATACAGGTATCGGACAAGCGAGTCCGCGATTTCTTCTGGCTCTGCTTGAGCAATATCGTCCGTAGCATTTCATGGCAAAAGGACGACGACCTCAGAGTCCGCAAGGAAGTCCGCATCGACGCCGAAATCGATCCGATCCGGGAATTCCTCGAGGAGCTGGGCCGCTCGGTTCGTGTTGTGCTGGCTTTCCTCTATCACAACAAGGAAACGCCTTCTGGCTCATTTGACATCGCCGAAGGCGACGCTCGGACCCTGGCTTCCGCGTGGAGCCGATGGAAGGGAAGAATTCACACGATTATCACGTCCCCGCCCTACGCTACGGCGTTGCCCTACCTCGATACCGACCGATTGAGTCTCTCCTATCTCGGACTGTTGTCGCGTCCCGACCACCGGCGGCGTGACCAGCACATGATCGGCAACCGGGAGATTAGCGAAGGACAGCGCCTGATGTATTGGAAGCTCTTCGGGAGCAAAAAAAAGAATCTCCCGAGGTCCGTATCCGCGCTCATTCAAAAAGTCAGCACGTTGAATTCGCAGATCGAAGTCGGTTTCCGCCGCCGTAATCTCCCGGGGCTCCTCACTAAGTATTTCATCGACATGCAACAGGTTTTCGAAGGGATCACGGCAGTCCTTCGGGCCGGTAGCCCCGCCTACGTTGTGATAGGCAACAATCACACGATAGCCGGCGGCGAGAGAGTCGAGATCGAGACCGCGAGCCTACTCGTGGACATCGCCTCGGCGGTCGGCATGAAGTGCGAAAAGCGCATTCCGATGGAGATGCTTGTTTCCCGCGACATCTTCAAGAGGAACGCCGTGGCTTCGGAAGAAATCCTCTGCTTCAGAACCTCGGCCTAGAAATACCCGAACCGCTTCGGCGAGTTTGCCACTTGCGTATTGCAGAACGGCGCGAGTTGCTCAAACAGCGGCGATCCTTGCGGAGCGACCTGGATGTCGTACTCAAAACCGTTGACCGGATCGACCCGGCGCACGAGAAGAATGTCGCCGACCTTCCCGGCACTCCGCAGGGCTTCATTGCCAAGCCGGAAATCGCCCTTCCTCGGACCGAAGGACATCCTTACGGACTGGATGACGCCGATACGAATAGGCACCTTCATGCGGTCCATTTTCCCGAATCCGTTGCGCCTGCTTGCGGGGTGAGTATTGTTCCATCGAACATCGGCGGTAAACAGATCCGGGAATGTCCAGAAAGCCGGGTTTTGGTCCAAAGCCGCCAGCGGTATGAATACCTCTGGCGATCGACGAGCCGTGCCCTTGGTGGTTTGCCCAACGCCGACATCGGTGTTTTGCAAAATCATTACGAAACAACTCGCGCCGCCGACCTGCAACGGAACGATACCGGGCGGCGGAATCACCGCAGCCGAGGCTGATTCAGCCGCTTCCGCCACAATTTCCGCTTCGACTGTTTCGACCTGCGGCGCAGCGATGGTGGGCGGTCGGGGAACGACGACCGAGATGAAGAGCGGCGCCGCGGCCGGTGCCATCGTTTCCCCGGAAGGACTTCCCGCAGTCGGTGGAGCTGTTGCGGGTTGTGGGGCTGGAGTGCGTGCCTGCTGCATTGCCGCCAATTCCGCTTCCGACCGCACTAGGCCAGATGCGACGAGCTGTTCCAGCAATTCCGGCGTCAGAGCATAGCAGACACCCTGTTGCGGTTGAGACCAGACATTTAGGGTCGCTTCGACGATTTGCAGAAATGCCGCGTCCTCGGGCATGGCGAGGTCAAGTGAAGCTGCCAGGAACGCCTCGTAGTTGGTGAACAGTCCACCACCTGTCAGGTTGCCTGAGCCAACAAGGACATCGGCGCGTCGCGGTGACTTGAATACGTAAACCTTCGGATGAAACGTGTACGGCCCGTTATTCCGGTAAACGAAAAGCTGTCCGCCTGCCGTCGCTTCCAGAAGGTCGCTCAGTCCTTCCCTCGACGTGCCGTACAGATCGATGCCAACCGAAATTCTGACCTGCGCCCTTCCGCTAAACTCTCGAAGAGCCTGCCGGACATACTGCGTTCCCGAACGCTTCACGAATGCAATTGCAGCCCGGAAAATCGTCCATTGCGGGTCGGCAAGATGGCCGAGAAGGAACTCTCCAAGGCGCGCCTCTCCAAACGGCTGTGTGATGAATTGCATGCTGATAGAATGGAGATTATAAGCAGCGATTCGTCAAGTCGGTAGCTTCTAGGCGCGCGGCCTGCTGAGCGCGTTCCCGGGGCTGATGCCGAGCGAATACGAACTGGTTCGCCGTCCATCGACTTTCTCGTCAGTAATTCCATCCTCACCGAATCGAAAATGGCAGGTTGGCTCGTCGAACGGCGAGTTGATGATCGGGTTCTCGATGACCACCTGACTCATAATGTTCCGGTAACTTGTACGCTCCGCCGCGCGATCTTGCCAGAATGGACGCTCCCTGTCGTCGAGACTCCCCTTTATGCCGAACAAGCAATCGGGCGTCCGCTGCCCCAAAACTACCCAAAAGGCGGAGGCCGCCCTTTTCCGAATCGGCGCAATTCCTCGAATCTGCGGTTAGCGCTTTCTTATCTCGATCCATAACTGGGAGATTACACAAGCTAACCACTAGACTTAGTCGTAAATCGAACAAACGGCGATCAGGTTTCACGTGAAACATCGAACCCACTATCAATGCGAGTTGGGGGAACGGCGCGCCCGTCAGAGGCAGGCGAAGGCGTGCGGACAGATAGCTACCAGCGGACCAGGAGCAGTTCGGAGCAGAAGCCGGGGCCCATCGCGAGCATCAGGCCGAGCGTGCCCGCCGCCGGACGACGCCGGCTGATCGTGTCCTCGAGCACCAGCAGAATCGACGCCGACGAGAGATTGCCGAAGCGCGCGAGCGAGTCCCACGATAGTTCCAGCGCTCGATCGTCGAGCTCGAGCGTTTCCTGGATTGCCTGCAGGATTTTCGGGCCGCCGGTGTGAATCACCCAATTGCCGATGTCGCCGCGACGGAGGCCGTGGTCGCCGAGGAATCCATCGACATCTTGAAGCAGCCGGGCTCGTATCAAGTCGGACAACTCCGCCGACAGCACGAGCTTGAATCCTTTCTCGGTGATGTCCCATCCCATGATCTCTTCGGTGTCTGGATAAAAGACGGAGCGCGTCGCGAGAATCGTGGGTCCGCCGGATTGCCGATCGGACGCACGCTCGCTGCCGACGACGATCGCGGCTGCGGCACCGTCGCCGAACAGGCCGGTGGCGATAAAGTTCGGCATCGTGAGGTCGTCGAGTTGCATCGTGAGCGAGCACAGTTCGACGGATAGCAGCGCCGCGGTTTGATTGGGATAGGCGCGCACGTAATCGGCGGCGCGAGTGAGACCGGTGGCCCCCGCGACGCATCCAAGGCCAAAGATCGGCGTGCGCTTGAGGTCGTTGCGGAGCCTCATCCGATTGATCAGGCGCGCGTCGAGCGAAGGACTTGCGATACCGGTGACGGACACCACGAACAGGGCATCGAGATCGCTACGCTCGACGCCGCTTGCGATGAGCGCGCGATCGAGAGCTTGTTCGCCAAGTTCCTGCGCGACCTGCATCCAGGCCCGATTCGAGCGACCGAAGTTTTGCAATTGCTCGTACTCGGGAATCGGCAAAGCGAAGTGACGATATTGAACGCCGGTGCGGGAGTGGATGCGCTCGAAGAGTTCGGGGTTCTCGAGGCGCTTGCCCCAATAATTGCGGAAGGCTTCGGTGACGGTGCTTTGATGATAGCGGGTCGCGGGAAAGGAACTGCTGACGCTGGCGATTTTCATCGCGTCGATTCGTACTCCAGCTTGTTAGAAGCGGGGGTCCGATGAAGGTGGCTAAGAATTCGGTCGGCCCAAGTACCCACTGCCCCAGTGTGTCGATTAGCGAGCGGCGGTGCAACCAGCCGGCGGAATTGACAGTGATCATCACTGTCAAGGTTTCGGAGATTAAATTCGAGATTATCTATCTGTTAGTGAGTTCGAGTTCTTTATAAGATTGGCAATCCGCGTCGAGGGCATCTCGCCTTTTAGAAGAGAATGCGTTTCGAAAATCAGAAAACACAAATGACGTATTGCGATGAGTAGTTCGTTAGCGGTTAGCGCGTTAGTTGGCCGCGCGCGCGACCTGTGGGACGTCGTCGTCGTGGGCGGCGGTCCGGCGGGCTTGGCGGCTGCGATCGTAGCGGCGGAGCAGGAGCTAGAGGCGCGGGTCCGATGGCGCGCAGCGCGACCCGGCCAACTTCAGATCGATTGGTGTTGATTGGCGACGCGGCAGGAGGAGAGAAGATGGACGGCTTGGAGTCGGGAAGTGAATGGTCAATCGATTACGGTTGGCGCGCGCGGCGCGATCGCCGATACTGTCGAGCCATCTGAGGGAAGGGGACGACTAGTGGCCTGTAACAGTGACATTGGTATCGGGTTAGTGTATCGTAAGGGATGCTTGATGGAGAGCTTGGATTGGCCCCGAGGGAGCGCAAGGAACTGAGGGATAGAGTGCGCTCGCGCACCCTGCCAGCCGAGGATGT